>NZ_VMNE01000006.1:0-187291 GCF_013277565.1 Streptococcus sp. k-90
GTATTGATCGGTTATAGTGGGACCAACTTTGCTGAGCTAGGTATCTATATAACTTTGTTCTTTCTGACTCCACTTATGGAAGAGCTAATCTATAGAGGATTACTGCAACACGCCTTTTTTAAGCATTCGAGATTTGGCCTTGATTTGCTTCTTCCGTCAATTTTATTTGCTCTTCCTCATTTTTCAAGCCTGCCTAGTTTGTTAGATATCTTCGTCTTTGCAACATCTGGCATCATCTTTGCTAGTTTGACCCGCCATACCAAGAGCATTTATCCTTCCTATGCGGTGCATGTGATTAATAATATTTTCGCGACATTACCATTTTTGCTGACTTTTTTACACAGGGTATTTGGGTAAAATATTGGTACGAGAGTTAGGAATGATATTTTATCAAATTTATAAGTGAGTTTCAGGAGGTAAATGAGTATGACACCATTAAAATGGTTTGCTGGAGGAAGTGAAAGACGTTGTGAAGCCATGACGATCATAGATCATCTATTGGAAGATATAAAAGATACGCCTCAACTGACTCCTTTGAAAAATCTGTTAGTGAGTTATAAAAGACGATTAGAGGACGATGGGACCTCTACTCCATTTATTTTGAGTCAAATGAACGTTGACCTTGCGCGCGTATTGATTGATAACAAGCTAAGTTTGTCAGAAAGTCAAGCTGAGCAAATCAAAAAATTGAGAGAATTATCAGCTATTCGCTATGGCTACTGATGAAGTGTAGTGACAGGTCGCTTTCTAAAAATTTCCAGTCAAATAAATTGCATTCGTTTTCTTAAGCAGGTATACTAGTATAGATAGATGAAAAATTCTGAAAATTTAAGAATAGAAAAGAGAACAAATCTTATGGCAAAAGATATTCGTGTCTTACTTTACTACCTTTACACTCCAATTGAAAATGCAGAGCAATTTGCTGCAGACCACTTGGCTTTCTGTAAATCAATCGGCCTTAAAGGTCGTATCCTAGTCGCTGACGAAGGAATTAACGGAACAGTTTCAGGTGACTACGAAACAACTCAAAAATATATGGACTACGTTCACAGCCTTCCAGGAATGGAAGATCTCTGGTTCAAGATTGACGAAGAAAATGAACAAGCCTTCAAGAAGATGTTTGTTCGCTACAAGAAAGAAATTGTCCACCTTGGTTTGGAAGACAACGACTTTGATAACGACATCAACCCACTTGAAACAACAGGTGCCTACTTGTCTCCAAAAGAGTTCAAAGAAGCCCTTCTTGACGAAGATACAGTTGTCCTTGACACACGTAACGATTACGAGTACGACCTAGGACATTTCCGTGGAGCTATCCGCCCAGACATTCGCAACTTCCGTGAGTTGCCACAGTGGGTTCGTGATAACAAAGAAAAATTCATGGACAAGCGTGTCGTGGTTTACTGTACAGGTGGCGTTCGCTGTGAGAAATTCTCAGGCTGGATGGTCCGTGAAGGCTACAAAGATGTCGGCCAATTGCACGGAGGAATCGCAACTTACGGTAAAGACCCAGAAGTCCAAGGCGAACTTTGGGATGGGAAAATGTACGTCTTTGACGAGCGTATCGCCGTAGATGTCAACCATGTCAACCCAACCATCGTAGGGAAAGACTGGTTTGATGGAACACCATGTGAACGTTATGTCAACTGTGGAAATCCATTCTGTAACCGTCGTATCTTGACATCAGAAGAAAATGAAGACAAGTACCTTCGTGGATGCTCACACGAGTGCCGTGTTCACCCACGTAACCGCTATGTTTCAGAAAATGAATTGACACAAGCTGAAGTGGTCGAGCGCCTAGCCGCTATCGGTGAAAGCTTGGATCAAGCAGCTACTGTATAAGATCAAACAGTCCTCAGGGGCTGTTTTTCTATGCTTTTTACTCAAAAATCTAAAGTTTGTTTCTGTATCTTTCAGGAAAATAGGGTATACTATATGTAAACGATTTCAAAGGAGTCCAGTTATGACGAAAACATTTTTTATTCCAAATAAACAGAGCATTTTAGGAGAACAGGAAATTTTGACTGCCAAGTCTACCTTGGCCTTGCTAGATGGTTTGGAGTCGCATAGTTATGATGCTATCTATCTCCGTCAGCCACTTAACCGTCTCGAGTATATCGAATGTGCAATAGTAGGGCAATCACAATTTCTCTTTAAGGTCAGTTATGCTGATGGTCAAAAGGCCTATCGTGTCGATCTTCCTGACCTACTAACGCAGACAGACTGGCAGATTATCAAATCATTTTTAGATGCTCTGATTGCTTATACAGGAACTGAGATTGAAGGGCTAAATGGTTTTGACTTTGAAGCTTATTTCCAAGCAGGTATTCAAGCTCATCTGGCAGACACTGCAGCCCGTTTTACGATTTGCCAAGGAATTTTTAATCCTATTTTCTTTAGTCATGAGGACTTGAAAAGTTTTTTAGAGGAAGATGGATTAGCACAGTTTGAAGCGCGTGTGCGTGCGGTTCAAGAGACAGATGCCTACTTTGCAAGAGTTTCCTTCTATCAGGATGGAGAAGGCCAAGTGCACGGTGTTTACCATCTAGCTCAAGGCGTCAAGACTGTTTTACCGATAGAACCATTTGTTCCTGCAGCCTATATTGAGCAATTGCTGGATAAGGAAGTGCAGTGGGAAATTGACTTGGTTCAAATCACAGGAGATGGCTCTAAACCAGAAGACTATGAAGCTATCGCTCGCTTGGACTATGCAAAATTCCTAGAGTCACTACCATCAGCATCTTACCATCAACTAGATGCCAATCAATTAGAAGTGCAATCCATCTTGGGACAAGATTTTAAAGCATTAGCACAAGAAGAGTAAAGCAGAAGCAGGTCAATCGACTTGCTTTTTGGCATAGAAAAATCCTGCCATGAAAGACAGGATTGCTACTCAATGAAAATCAAAGAGCAAACTAGGAAGCTAGCCGCAGGCTGCTCAAAACACTGTTTTGAGGTTGTAGATAAGACTGACAAAGTCAGGAACATATATCTACGGTAAGGCGAAGCTGACGTGGTTTGAAGAGATTTTCGAAGAGTATGAAGTTTAAAGAAAGGCCAAGATACGAAGATAATCCCCAATTAGTGCCACTTCAGCTACAAAGAAGAGGAGGATAATGACTCCGTTCACAAGGACAGACAAGAATAATTGATAGAAGGAGTCGGTTTCACTTGCTTGACTTGGTCTTGTAATGATATGGAGACTGGCAAGCAGAATGATTCCAATGCTAATCACACACAAGAGGGCTGTAAATCGCAGGCTGTCAAAGAAGGCAAAGAAACTAGCAGTGGCAGTGAGGAAGATTGGAATTGCCAAGAGTTGGCTATATTGTTGGACAACCTTTTCTAGCGTCCAGTCTTTTTCTTGGTGGATAAATCGTCTCACAACGAAACTACCCAAGATGAATGAAAAGAAGAAGAGTGTTGTTGCTACTAGGATAGAGATAATCGAAAATAGATTTAATGAAGCAAATTGTTCAGGGAAGTGATTATGCATAGTTGCTATATGTCCATAGTAAGCATGTTTGATGTGGTAGATACTAAAGAAAAAGGAAGATGCAGAAAACAGAATGAGCAAGAGAAAGGCTGTGTAGCTGTGTGTGCTACTTGTTTCAAGCTTGCTTGTAGGAGATTTGAGAGCTTCCACTAGCCAAGACCAAAAATCAAGCACTTGCTCTTTCCATCTATCTGTAGATTTTTGAGTTTGGTCGGGAATATAAGGACTTTCTAAGGATTTACTGATAAGAAGGGGCTCTTTCGTGGTTGGTTTTTGCTGAGGAAGTGCTTCTTGACTCTCTTCAGCTATAGTGACTTTTTCGGTTTCACTAGGAAGGTCTGACTCTTCTTCAGTAGAATAGGATGCCTTCTTTTCTTCTATTTCTGTTCTCGCTTCACCGTCTTCAGGAGTTTCAATTTTCTCTTCTTGCTGGCTTTCCAATTCGACTTCAGCTTGAGAAACTTCCTTCTCTAACTGAGTATTTTTTTCAATTGGCGTATCGAGATCGGCTATAGTTTCTTCAGCCTTGTCTGCAACATCTTGGACTTGTTCATCAGGCTTGTTCTTGCTTGTTGTTTTTACAAAATCATTACTTTCAAACCATTCTTGTTTCATGGTAGAACCTCCTTTTTAGTGGGTTATGTGTCATAGTGGTCGATATAAATAGGTTTATTAAGGTCTGTTAGCTGTAGTTTCAAGACTAATATAATCATCAGCCTTAGCGATGAGTTGACCTTTTGCATCAGTTTTTTCAGTTTTGTAAGGGTTGCTTAATTCGTTGGGGTGGCGTTGACTCTCATCTCTCGATAACTGATAAATAGGACCATGGTGACTCGAGAGGTCTAAGTTAATTTCTTGGCTTTCTTTTTGAGTTAGCATGATACTGAGCGCATTTTTAGAAGATAGTTCTACTTTACCATATACTTTAATATTTTCAGCGTGGAAGTGCTTCTCTGTTGACTCTAGCTGACTATCTGTAAGGTCTGTATCAAAGATATTGACGATATTAGGGGTTGTGAGTTTACTGTTTTTGATACGACTTCCTTCAATTCGGAGGAGATAGCCATTTGTATTGAGAGTTGCATTTTCAAGACTAGCATTTATGATGGTGGTTTGTCTGCGATTGGCTGAGATGTTGATTCCTTTTAGGCTTCTTCCTTTTGGTAATTGGAGAATAACTTCATCAAAACGACTAGAGTAGCTGCTTGCGATATGGAGAATCCCGCCAATTCCAGAAGAGAGAAACGGACTTTTAGACAGTTTCTTATCAGTGAGGCTTAGCGTTTTATCGTTCTGATTTGTGACAAGATCATGGTTAGCAGAAATAGATGGATGATAAGAAATGTGGATTTGATCATCCAAAGAGTCCGTGATGGTCAGCGCGTGTTGGTGGAGCGTAATCTCTAGGTTTTCGACTTCCTTGCCAAATGTCAGCTCTTCCATCCGACTATCATAGACAGGCTCTTTGGACATGGAAAGTAGGCTCTTAATCCCGTCAGATTGGATTCCTACAAAGAGCAGGATAAAGCCGATAACAGTAGTCACCACACCAAAGATGAGAAATCCTTTTGTCAATTTACGCATGCTGATCACCTCTCTTTCCTTTTTTGAGAACAAATTGTACCAGGCGAACAATGAGTAGGCCGAAGAAGCGAGCTACATAGGAAATACCTAGTAAAACCAGAGAAGAAGCACCGATAGCCAGTAAACCAGAACCGAAAATCAAGATAAAGGCTGATTTAGCTTGGGCGAGGACAGTGAAACTTTCAACTAAAAATAGGAATCCGCCGATGATACCAAGTATGGAAATCGCAAAGAAAGCCAGAATGACAGTCAAAGCAGCCACAAGGATTGCGAACAGGGACACGAGGATGGCGATTCCCAGAGGAATACCGATGGGTGCTGCAAGGAGAGCTAACAAGGCGATATGCAAAATTTGTCGGTTATTCTTTTGAGTGGGTGCCTCATTGATTTTTTTATCGAGGAGATTGGAGAGAACTTCGTGGGCTGCTTCTTTTGGAGTTCCCAAGCTAGCGATGAGTTCTTCTTCTCCTTCGACTCCAGCATCGTCAAAGAGTTCCCTGAAATAGTCCATGGCTTCAATTTGGTCAGCCTGAGGCAGTTTTTTGAGATAGAGTTCTAGCTGAGTCAGGTATTCAGTTCTTGTCATGGCGGATACTCCCTTCTATGATGCCATTAATGGTGTCTGTATAGAGTGCCCATTCATCTTTTAGGGTCACGAGCTGTTCTATACCACCATTTGTCAAGGAGTAGTATTTGCGCATGCGACCTTGGAACTCTCTAGAATAGGTTGTCAGAAAGCTATTGCTTTCCAATTTTTTTAGGATAGGATAGAGTGTAGATTCTTTGATATTAGCGATCAGCTTAATGGTTTGGCTAATCTCATAACCATAAGAATCATCCTGCTCCAGTACGGCCAAGATGAGAAATTCAATCAAGGCAGAGGATGTTGGAAAGTACATGGGGAACCTCCTTTTCTAATGTGTAAGATTTTTATATATAATTTTTCTACACATACATTGTACATCTAAAAGAAAGCCCTGTCAAGAGAAATGTGTAAAATTTTTATATATAAAAAACTTCTAGGAAAAACTAGAAGTTTAGAGGATTTTATCGGCTTTGTCCACTGTAAAGAGGGCCATAGTCATCAGGATATCGACGAGCAAGAGGGTAGCTACAGCTGGTACCCAAGAGTGGAACAGGTCAAAACTGTAACCAAAGAGGGTTGGCCCAAAGGCTGCTAGGATATAGCCTCCTGTTTGAGACAAACCAGACAATTGAGCAGTCTTTTCAGGGGCGCTTGTCTTGAGTGAAAAGTTGACCATGAGATAAGGGAAGAGGGCGCTAGTTGCGGTTCCGATGAGGAGATGGATGGCAAGCCAGTAAAAGAAATTACCGATTGGGAAGAAGAGCATGGAAATGCCGACCACACCAGCGAGTGAAACCAAAGTGAGCATGAGCTGACGGTTGCGAGTAGATAAGCTGGTTGTTAGGCTTGGGATAGTCATTGAAAAAGGAATGCTAATCAGAGAGAAGATAGAAGTCAGCAAGCCAGCTTCGTGACTGGATAGACCTGCATGGATGGCCATGGTAGGTAGCCAAGTCATAGCGGTGTAAAAGAGCAAGGATTGAAAACCTGCAAAGACAATCACTGCCCAGACCTGTTTATTATGCATGACCTTTGTTTTGCTTTTTTGTTTGGTTTGTGGAGCCAGTCTGTGATTATAGCGGTGATTAGGCAGCCAGACCAAAAAAGTTGCTAGGCAGAGCAGGGTGAGGAGGATGATAAGCCCTTTCCAAGAACTGGCTTGTGTAATGGGCACGGCTAGATAGGAAGCCAGAGCCGTCGCAATCCCCATAGAAGTTACATATAAGGTGGTCAGAAAACCAATCTTCTTTGGTTGATTGGCTTGGATAAGACTAGGAAGCAGAACATTGATGACTGCGATGCTTGCCCCAACCATCAAGGTTCCTAGATAGAGGAGAGGCAGATTGATTAGTCGAATGAGAGAACCGATGGTCAAGAAGAAGAGGCTGTAGGTGAAGAGATGCTCCAAGCCAATTTTCTGAGCCAATCGGGTAGAAAAGAGCGAGAAGAGAGTAAACATGAGGAGGGGAAGGCTGGTCAAGACACCAAGTGAACTAACTTCTACCCCCAGACCTTGCGAAATATCTCCCAAAATAATGGGTAAAACAGTAAATGGAGTCCGCAAGGAAACACCAATCAGGATAATACCTGGAACAAAAAAGAGTGATTGCTTTTTCATATAATACCTCTTCTAGCTGATTTTAATAACAGCTTATTTTAAGGCTTTTTCCCTATAATGTCAAGTAAGGTTTCTGGCTTTCAAGATAAAAATAGGAAAGTCTTGAAAATTATGATAAAATAGTGGAAGGAAAAATTCAGGAGAGTAGTAGTGACTCAAAATGTTGAAAGTCTTCTCGTATCCATTGTAATCAGTGCATACAATGAAGAAAAATATCTGCCTGGTCTAATTGAGGACTTAAAAAATCAAACCTATCCTAAAGAAAATATTGAAATTCTATTTATAAATGCTATGTCTACAGATGGGACAACAGCCATCATTCAGCAATTTATAAAAGAAGACACAGAGTTTAACTCAATTAGATTGTATAACAATCCTAAGAAAAATCAAGCTAGTGGTTTTAACCTGGGAGTTAAACATTCTGTAGGGGACCTTATTTTAAAAATTGATGCTCATTCAAAAGTTACTGAGAGTTTTGTAATGAATAATGTGGCTGTTATTCAACAAGGTGAATCTGTCTGTGGGGGACCTAGACCGACGATTGTTGAAGGAAAGGGAAAATGGGCAGAGACCTTGCATCTTGTTGAGGAAAATATGTTTGGCAGTAGCATTGCCAATTATCGAAATAGTTCCGAGGATAGATATGTTTCTTCTATTTTTCATGGGATGTATAAACGAGAGGTTTTCCAGAAGGTTGGTTTAGTAAATGAGCAACTTGGCCGAACTGAAGATAATGATATTCATTATAGAATTCGAGAACATGGTTATAAAATCCGCTATAGCCCAAGTATTCTATCTTATCAGTATATTCGACCAACATTCAAGAAAATGCTGCATCAAAAGTATTCAAATGGTTTGTGGATTGGCTTGACAAGTCATGTTCAGCCTAAGTGTTTATCATTATTTCACTATGTTCCTTGTTTATTTGTTTTGAGTCTTGTGTTTAGTCTAGCATTGTTACCGATCACATTCGTATTCATAACTTTACTATTAGGTGCTTATTTTCTACTTTTGTCATTACTCACTTTGCTGACTTTATTAAAACATAAAAATGGATTTCTAATTGTGATGCCCTTTCTTTTATTTTCCATTCACTTTGCTTATGGCCTTGGGACGATTGTAGGTTTAATTAGAGGATTTAAATGGAAGAAAGAGTACAAGGGAACAGTAATTTATTTGGAAAAATAAGCCAAATAAATTAAAATATGCTACAATAACAATATAGTAAAACTCTTTTAAGGAGGAGTAAATTTCTATGAATAAAAAACTAACAGATTATGTGATTGATCTGGTGGAAATTTTAAATAAACAACAAAAGCAGGTTTTCTGGGGAATATTTGATATTTTGAGTATGGTGGTTTCCATCATTGTATCTTATATTTTATTTTATGGGCTGATTAATCCAGCACCTGTTGACTACATTATCTATACGAGTCTGGCCTTCCTGTTCTATCAATTGATGATTGGATTTTGGGGATTAAACGCTAGTATTAGTCGTTACAGCAAGATTACGGACTTTCTGAAAATCTTTTTTGGTGTGACTGCGAGCAGCATCTTGTCATATAGTATCTGCTATGCCTTCTTGCCACTTTTTTCAATCCGTTTCATCATTCTCTTTATCTTGTTTAGTACCTTCTTGATTTTATTGCCACGGATTACTTGGCAGTTAATCTACTCTAGACGCAAAAAAGGAAGTGGTGATGGAGAACACCGTCGGACCTTCTTGATTGGTGCTGGTGATGGTGGGGCTCTCTTTATGGATAGTTACCAACATCCAACTAGTGAATTAGAACTTGTCGGTATTTTGGATAAGGATGCTAAGAAAAAGGGCCAAAAACTTGGTGGAATCCCTGTTTTGGGTTCATATGATGATCTGCCTGAATTAGCCAAACGCCATCAAATCGAGCGTGTTATCGTTGCGATTCCATCGCTGGATCCGTCAGAATATGAGCGTATCTTGCAGATGTGTAATAAGCTGGGTGTCAAATGTTACAAGATGCCTAAGGTTGAAACAGTTGTTCAGGGACTTCACCAAGCAGGTGGAGGATTCCAGAAGATTGATATCACAGACCTTTTGGGCCGTCAGGAAATTCGTCTTGACGAATCGCGTCTGGGTGCAGAACTGACAGGTAAGACCATCTTAGTCACAGGGGCTGGTGGTTCAATCGGTTCTGAAATCTGTCGCCAAGTTAGTCGCTTCAATCCTGAACGCATTGTCTTGCTCGGTCATGGGGAAAATTCAATCTACCTTGTGTATCATGAATTGATTCGTACATTCCAAGGGATTGATTATGTACCTGTGATTGCCGATATTCAAGACTATGATCGTTTGTTGCAAGTCTTTGAGCAGTACAAGCCAGCTATTGTTTATCATGCGGCTGCCCACAAACACGTTCCGATGATGGAGCGCAATCCAAAAGAAGCCTTCAAAAACAATATACGTGGAACCTACAATGTTGCTAAGGCTGTTGATGAAGCCAAAGTACCTAAGATGGTTATGATTTCGACAGATAAGGCGGTTAATCCACCAAATGTTATGGGAGCAACCAAGCGCGTGGCGGAGTTGATTGTCACTGGCTTTAACCAACGTAGCCAATCGACCTACTGTGCAGTTCGTTTTGGAAATGTTCTTGGTAGCCGTGGTAGTGTGATTCCAGTCTTTGAACGTCAGATTGCTGAAGGTGGTCCTGTAACGGTGACAGATTTCCGCATGACCCGTTACTTTATGACCATTCCAGAAGCTAGCCGTTTGGTTATCCATGCTGGTGCTTATGCCAAGGATGGAGAAGTCTTTATCCTTGATATGGGCAAACCAGTCAAGATTTATGATTTGGCCAAGAAAATGGTCCTTCTAAGTGGGCACACCGAAAGTGAAATTCCAATCGTTGAAGTTGGAATCCGCCCAGGTGAAAAACTTTACGAAGAACTCTTGGTATCAACCGAACTTGTTGATAACCAAGTTATGGATAAGATTTTCGTTGGTAAGGTTAATGTCATGCCTCTAGAAGCCATCGATCAAAAGATTGAAGAGTTCCGAACTCTCAGAGGAGATGAGTTGAAACAAGCCATTATCGCCTTTGCCAATCAAACAACCCACGTTGAATAAAAAAAGAAAACGCATATTATCAGGTCTTGAACCTTGGTAATATGCGTTTTGTTATGTAGAAGCTTGCCTCATTTTCTTCTGAAATGGTGTTGTCGCCCAGTCTATATTATTGAAAATACTCCAAAATTTCTAAGGGTTTGTGGGTGATATAATCAGGTTGATAGTTTAGTAAATCTGCCTGCTCTCCAAATCCCCAAGTGACTGCCAATTTCTGAATGCCTGTTTCTTGAGCTCCCAGCATATCAAACTTGGTATCACCGATGATGATGACTTGTTCAGGATTTAGTTGATGTGTCTGCAAGGCTTGGCGAATGACATCTGCCTTATGAGGTGCTTCAGGGCTGGAACCATAAATGCCATCAAAGAAATGATAGATTCCTAAATTTTTAGCCATGTCTTGAGCGGTTGGAGTATTTTTTGTCGTGGTGATGTAGAGTGGATAACTGCTCGATAGCTCCTCAAGCAAGTCTACAATCTGAGGAAAGAGTTGAGCTTCATGGATGCCTTTTGCCTTGTAGTAAGAACGGTATATCTGGACAGCCTCAGCGATTTGTTCTTTGGGCAGGCAGGTCGCAAAACTACTTTCGAGGGGCGGTCCCATAAAACCACGAATCGTTTTGGCATCAGGGCTAGGCACTCCTAGCTCCTTAAAGGTATGGGTAAAGGCATTGTGAATCCCGATAGAACTGTCAACGAGGGTTCCATCCAGGTCGAAAAAGATAGCTGAGATAGAGGTCATGATTTCTCCTATTTGATAAGCTTATTCTCCGAAAATTTCTTTTTGGAGGCGACGACCAGTAGGGGTGGCAGCAAGTCCACCTTCAGCTGTTTCACGAAAGGCAGTTGGCATGCTTGAACCCACTTGGTACATGGCATCGATAACTTCATCCACAGGGATTTTAGATTCGATACCTGCCAAGGCCATGTCTGCTGCGATGAAAGCAAAGCTAGCTCCCATGGCATTGCGTTTGACACAGGGAACTTCGACCAAGCCGGCAACAGGGTCACAGATGAGGCCCAGCATATTTTTAATGACAAAGGCAATAGCCTGACTAGCTTGGTAGGGTGTTCCACCTGCAGCCAGAGTCAAGGCGGCAGCACTCATAGCAGAGGCAGAACCGACTTCGGCCTGGCAACCACCCTCAGCACCTGAGATAGAGGCATTGTTTGCGATGACTAGTCCAAAGGCACCCGCAGCAAAGAGGAAATCTAGCTGTTGCTCGTGGCTGAGGTCTAATTTTTCAATAGCAGCAGTGAGAACGGAAGGGAGACAGCCAGCACTTCCTGCGGTCGGAGTAGCGCAGACCAAGCCCATTTTGGCATTGTGTTCATTGACTGCGATAGCATTTCGGGCAGCAGAGAGAATCGTGTAATCTGACAGAGTTTTTCCGTTTTTGATGTAGTGATCCAATTTGGCAGCATCTCCACCTGTCAGGCCACTACGAGATTTATTTTCATTGAGGCCAAGTTGGACAGAGGCTTTCATGACTTCCAGATTGCGTTCCATGAGAAGGAAGACTTCTTCACGTTCGCGACCTGTCAGTTCAAACTCTGTTGTAATCATAAGTTCTGCGACATTTCCTTGAAAGTCCAGATCTGCTTGCTCGACCAATTCTTTGATAGAATAAAACATGCTTCCTCCTATTTAAAGAAATTGACATTGTGGAGATGAGGGATTTTTCGAATTTCTTCGATGGCCTCATCACAGTTGCGACTGTCGACTTCTATAATCATGATAGCTTTTTCACCAGCTTTTTCACGAGTGACATTCATCTGGGCGATATTGATATCATAGCGAGAAAGGGCCTCTGTTACGAGGGCAATCATACCTGGAATATCTTGATGAACGATGATGATAGTCGGTGTATTCATATTGAGAGAAACGGCAAAGCCATTGAGTTCGGTGACCTGAATATTTCCTCCACCGATAGAAATACCCGTCACGCTGATGGTCTTGTGGGCATTTTTAACGGTAATTTTAGTAGTGTTTGGGTGAGGGGCATTGCTGTCTTTCTGAATGGTCCAGACAATCTTGATGCCGCGCTTGTGGGCAATTTCCAGGCTGTTTGGGATTTCAGGATCATCTGTATCCATGCCTAAAATACCAGCAACAAGGGCTAGGTCTGTTCCGTGACCGCGATAGGTCTTGGCAAATGAGTTAAAAAGTTGGAATTCGACTTCTGTCGGAGTATCATCAAAAATGGAAGAGACAATCTTCCCAATACGAACAGCCCCAGCGGTATGACTACTAGATGGGCCAATCATAACTGGTCCGATGATATCAAAGACAGATTGAAAACGAAGTGATTTCATCAGTTTCCCCTTATAAAAATTCTTATCTCTATTATATCAAAGAATGAAGGTCTTGGCTTTAATTGTGGATGAAAACCTTTTTACACTACAAATATCATAAAAAAGCATCTTTTGTAACAAAAAATAGCTTATTTAGGGAAATAAAAAATAATTTTGTAATATTTCTACATAAAAGTGTCAAGAAACGGTAATATTTAAAGGGTATGATAGAACTATAGAAAGAAGGAGAATTTTCAAATATGAAATCAACAACTAAAAAGATTAAAACAACTCTTGCAGGAGTAGCTGCCTTGTTTGCAGTATTTGCTCCATCATTTGTATCTGCTCAAGAATCATCAACTTACACAGTTAAAGAAGGTGATACACTTTCAGAAATCGCTGAAACTCACAATACAACTGTTGAGAAATTGGCAGAAAACAACCACATTGACAACATTCATTTAATTTATGTTGGTCAAGAGTTGGTTATCGATGGTCCTGTAGCGCCTGCTACAACACCAGCGCCAACTACTTATGCAGCACCAGCTGCTCAAGATGAAACTGTTTCAGCTCCAGTAGCAGAAACTACAGAAGTAGCAGAAGAAGCTCCAGTGGCAAGCGAAGCGGTAGCAGAAGAAACTGTTGTATCAACAGAAGCTTCAACACCAGCTGCAACTGTAAGCGGATCTGAAGCAGAAGCTAAAGAATGGATTGCTCAAAAAGAATCAGGCGGTAGCTACACAGCTACAAACGGACGTTACATCGGACGTTACCAATTGACAGATTCATACTTGAACGGTGACTACTCAGCAGAAAACCAAGAACGTGTAGCAGATGCCTACGTTGCAGGACGTTACGGTTCATGGACAGCCGCTAAAAACTTCTGGCTTAACAACGGCTGGTATTAAGAATTAACGAACAGAATAATATGAAAAGGTCGAGGAAATCCCTCGACTTTTTATATTTTCTTCGGTTGATAATATGTCTCTACTTCCTTTTTGAGATGAGACAGCATAGAAGTTTCCTCGGTTAACTCTAGAAGTAAGAAACCTTTTTGGATAAGTTTAGAATCGTCTGTACAAATCCCGATACGGACATAGCAGATAGCAAGCATATCGTAGCTTTTCTTGTTTTTGGCATCCTCCAGTAAAGTGTAGCAGATTTGCTTACACATGTTTTTATCTTGATTGTATAGATAGAGTGTGGAAAGGTTTAATAGAATTGTCATTCGCAAGTCATATAAATGTTGATAGTTTTTATAGACTTCTAAGCGTTGCAAGATTTTTCCAGTGATGAGATGGAGGTGTTCAATGGGCAAGCTGAAAAGGATGGTATTGAGGATTTTTAGGTCACTTTCATACCATGTGTCTTGTTTTTCAATTTTTTCCCAAAGCTTTTTGATAGTCTGTTTCACTTGGTCTGATAGTTGCTCTGTACCATGTTGACGGATATGAATGACAACTTCCAGCATATCCCTGATTTCTTCTATAGGGAGGTCATGATGGGTCTTGAGATAGTTTTGGCATTTTTGAAATAGTTTTTCGAGTTCACTAGTCCCTAGGATTGAGCTCATATTGAGATAGGTTTGCATGATTTCTGTTCGTTGGCTCGGTTGATAGAGATGGCAGATATAGTCAAACTCTTCAAAACTCATATTGATTTGCCGAAGAAGAAACTCCATATTTTCATATTTGGGAGTTACCTTGCCACTTTCAATCTTTGATAGGCTGGTTCTTGAGATGACATTTCCACAGACCTCTTCTTGGGTCAATCCTTTTGACTCGCGTATTTCTTTATAGACCTTTCCGAAATCATAACGCATAATTTTCTCCTTTTCGTGAAAAAAGTTAACAAATAATAAAATCCTATTAAAAATATTTTATCATAATAACAGGAATAGTAAAAAAGAAAGCTAAAATAATGTGTGAAAAAAGTTAACTAATTTTAAAATAGAGTAAAGAAGAGGTATACTATAGATACAAAATACAGATAGGAGGAAAAAAGTATGAATAAAAAAGTTTTTCGCTTTTTAGTTGTTCTTGCTTTCTTATTCAGCATTGCTACGGTTTTCCCATGGAAATGGCCGATGTGATGAGTTCGTTTTTAATAAAGAAGGAAGGTGAGTCCAATGGATTATTTTTAAATAATGTATAATAGGGGAACTAAAATTATATTTTTAAATTGCTTTTATGACAATTGAATAGAATAACCGATAGACTGGAGGTAGAAAGATGTTTAATAGATTGAGTAAAAGTTTAAGTTTGTTGATGATTATCACGATGTTGAGCGCAGTGTCAATACCTAGCTTTGTGGCTTATGCGGATGACAATTCATCACCTAGTATTCAATTGACTTCCGAAGAAAGAGAAATAGCATCTGAATTTCGTTATTTATTTGAAATTGCTAGTTACTTGGATGAAAATGGTAATCGAGTGATTGATATGGATGCTTTACAACAGACTTATGGTAAAGCACAAGCTCCTTATATAGCGGAGGGAATTCGAATATTATCGGATCCAAAGGAAACAGATATAGTTCTGTCGAATATGAAGTCTGATTTTTATTCTAGGAGTTGGATGAGTTGTATGATGGATTCAACTATAGACTTTTTAGGAATAAATTTATTAACAGATATATTCGGTGGAGGTCTGGGAGGGCTATCAGGACTTATTCAAAAGAAAGCGTGGCCAAAGATTGCAAAATTGGTATTAAAATCTACCGTAAAAACTTCTGGTGCGGCAATTTTAGCTACTTTGTCATGGTATAGTTTAAAATGTTTAAACCAATAAAATATACAGTAACGGTTTGCACTATCTTAGCCTATATTATTTGGTTTAGGATGAGGATAAAATTAACTGATTTAATTGAACTTTTTATTGTAACACTGATGACTGAAAATTTTATTTTTTATTTTTTCAATGATAAAAAGAAAAAATAAGACTCTCTCTTGCTTACTAAAGTTAATAAGCTAAAGTTACCTCATCTAATTTAGCTAAATTTAATGTAGTTGTTGTTCTAACTTCAATATACCATAATATAAGTCGTCCCTACCCTATGTTGATTAGATTAAACCGATAAATCAGGAGGTTAAGCGATGAACTACAATTTAAAATATCTCTTATCAGGAATATTTGTCCTAGTCTTTATAGGTTTCCTAGTCTGGATGCGTTATTTTAATCAGAAGAAGGAAGAGGAGCATTCAGATGTGTCTTTTGAAGCGAGGTTAGATAGTGAAGTCAAGACCTTATATAAACAACTAGGATTGGGTGAGGAACCTAACTATTTCTTAGCTTATCGCTACTTACACCCTTGGTTTAATCTAGCGATTTTACCACCAACGGTTGAAATTTTCTTAACTAAAATTGCGCTGGTGATGGTGACTCCAGATGAACTACTGATAAGAAATCTTGGGAATGGGATGACTTTCACAAGTGAGCACCATCGTGATTTGCGACAAGGACTTATCCGCATTCCAAAATCAGAGATGAAAGAATTTGAGATTCGCAACTGGAAAAGAGTTTTTATATTTGGCGATTTTTTGACAATTAAAACAAGCCAACATAGCTATTATTTGCAGGTTAGAGATGATGGACTTCAAAAAGGAAGTCTTTCTACCAAACACTTCTCCGACTTGAAACGACAAGATTTTCTCGGGTTATTGACAGATAAACGGACATTCTGATTGACAATTGCTCAAAAAATTAACCTCTAAACATTCAAAAACCACATAGTGTTTTCAGCCTTGAACATAATCAAGCTGAGAGAATCACTGTGTGGCTTTATTGGAAAGTTAGTTTTTCCCAGTTTAGTCTCTTCACGGGAGGTATCTCTATGAAAAAAATCAGTCATCTTTGTATGTTTCTGCTGTTGCTGTGTACCACTTTTTTTGTTTTTAATGTAAACTACACACGTGAAGCAGTTCGGATTCGGGAAATGGGAAAGACTGTAGATTCTTTGGATTTGTATTTGAAAGATATTAACGAACCTGCAGCGTCTGTTCTTCGATTTTTTGAGGATGTATCAAAGGAGTACAAGGTCTCCATCATCAAAACAGACAGTGGTGATGAGGTAATCAAGTCTGGTGTTTTTGATAAAGATACCTTCCCCTACCAAGAGTTTGGGATTTCTTCTCTTGATTTTACCACAGATGGTGAAGGAGTCTACAGTAATAAAGAAATTTCTAATAAACTTGGTACGATTCCGACCTTTCTAAAAGCCAAGCCTATTCAGCTTATAACTTTTCAAACCTATATCAAGGATACATCTCGTAGTTTAAATGGTCGCTATACGATAACTTCTACACAAGAGATGGATAAGGATAGGATTGTACAGAAATGGAGCGATTTTTTCAAGATAGACCAGGCTACCTTGCTAGAGCCTACCTATAAAAGTGCAGTGGAAGTCATAAATCGAGATTTGCTTTTATCTGCCATTGTTTTTGTCTTGGCTATTTTACTTCTTGTGTTAGTAACAGTTTATCAGCCGATGATGGAGATGAAACGAGTGGGGGTTCAAAAGTTACTTGGTTTTCAAAGCGGAGCGATTTTAGCTGGTTTTGTAAAGACTAATTTTTATCTTCTCTTGGGTGGAAGTCTTGTCATTGACTTGGGACTATTTTTAGTGCTGGACTACAGGCCAAAACTTCTGTTCCCAAGTTTACTCTTATCCCAATTTCTGCTTTTACAGTTGTATTTGTTCATCAGTTGGCTGACCTACCTGATGATTCAGAAAATGACAGTTAGTTCCATGTTGAAAGGTTTTTCATCTGTCAAACTTGGTCTCATCTTCAATTATGTGATGAAAATAGGGACAACTATTTTACTGACGGCCTTACTGATTGGGGTAGGCAGAAGTCTAGAACAAGAAAACAAAGAACTTGCTTATCAGCAACAGTGGGTAAGCCAAGGGAATTACTTGACCTTAGAAACCTTCCAACTCAATGATAACCTGTGGCAAGAAGAGCTAGCAGGGTCAGGGAAATCTACAGATTATTTCTACCAATTTTATCAAGATTTGCTAGCAAAAATACAAGTAAATTATGTGCGAAGTGCGAGTCTTCCTATCAAACCAGTCATCAAAGCTGAACAAGTACAGCAGTACCAACTGCCTGATAAGGTAGATGTTTACTATGCTAATAGCAATTTTCTAAAGAGCAAGGGATTCAAGTTACCAGATACCAGCACTAAAAAAGTTATTTTAATGCCAGCCAGTGATAAAGGACAAGAAGGTAAGAATCAGTTCTTGGGAAAATCCATCGCCTATCTTTCTCTGAGGTATGAAGATCAGCAAAAGCAAAGGATAGAAGATATGGATGTAGAGATTGCCTACTATGAAGGAGATTGGTCATTCTTCCCTTATAATAATGAGCGAAAGGAAAACCTCCACAATCCAATTATTAGTCTGGTAAATGATCAAGACATGATGTGGGAAGAAAAGACTCGCTTGTCAACGACAGGTTTAAACAATCCTATGAAAGTTGAAAATACAGAACAAAATCAAAAAGTGATTACGGAGTTAGTTGAGAAATTATCAGATGGGAATTATTTAAAATTTTCATCGCTTCAAGCCATTCAACAAGAGAAAGTAGATTCTTATCGAGATGCAGTTCGAAATCTTAATATACTCTTTGCTTTGTTTGGTCTCCTTAGCATGATGATTTCCTACTTCTTACTAGTAACAACTTTCTTATTGAAGCGCAGGGACATCATTACCAAGAAATTTATGGGGTGGAAACTGGTCGATCGCTACCGCCCTCTTCTAGTTCTGCTCTTGTTGGGCTATAGTCTCCCTCTTCTAGTATTGATTTTCTTTGCCCATGCGCTCTTGCCACTCCTGCTGTTTGCAGGCTTTACATGTCTGGATATACTATTTGTGCTAGTCTTGGCTTCTAGGATGGAGAAAAGAAGTCTAGTAGAATTATTGAAAGGGGGCATCTTATGATTGAGTTAGAAAATATTACCAAAACCATTGGAGAAAAAGTGATTTTGGATCACTTGTCTCTCAGGATTGATCAGGGAGATTTGGTTGCCATCGTTGGAAAAAGTGGTAGTGGTAAGTCAACCTTGTTAAATTTATTAGGTTTGATAGATGGTGATTATAGCGGACGGTATGAGATTTTTGGTCAGACAAATCTAGCGGTTAATTCTGCCAAGTCACAAACAATAATCCGTGAACATATCTCTTATCTGTTTCAAAATTTTGCCCTGATTGATGATGAAACGGTCGAGTACAATCTCATGCTGGCGCTGAAATATGTGAAATTGTCCAAGAAAGACAAGCTCAAAAAGGTGGAAGAGATTTTAGAGAGAGTAGGTTTGCCAGCTACTTTGCACCAAAAGGTCTCCGAGTTGTCTGGTGGCGAACAACAACGAATTGCAGTGGCTAGAGCCATCTTAAAACCCAGCCAGCTGATTTTAGCCGATGAACCGACAGGTTCGCTGGACCCTGAAAATAGAGATTTGGTCTTGAAGTTTCTCTTAGAGATGAATAGAGAGGGGAAAACAGTCATTATCGTGACCCACGATGCTTATGTAGCTCAACAATGTCATCGTATCATTGAATTGTGAAACGGGATGTAGCTATGTTGTCAAAAATCTTCTAACTTGACTTAAATTATAAAAGGTAGTTAGTGAAAGAGAATATCAGAGGCTGTCAGATTATCAGCCTCTTTCTTGTCTTCTCTAACCAAGCGTGTTATAATGAATACTGCTCAAGCGACCTTCAATCGTGAAGCACACACGACCTTCAATCGTGAATAAACGAATAGATGGGAGACTTACCATGAGTGATAACTCTAAAACACGTGTTGTCGTGGGGATGAGTGGTGGTGTTGATTCGTCGGTGACGGCTCTTCTTCTCAAGGAGCAGGGCTACGATGTGATCGGTATCTTCATGAAGAACTGGGACGACACAGATGAAAACGGCGTCTGTACGGCGACCGAAGATTACAAGGATGTGGCTGCGGTGGCAGACCAGATTGGCATTCCCTACTACTCTGTCAATTTTGAAAAAGAGTACTGGGACCGCGTTTTTGAGTATTTCCTAGCGGAATACCGTGCAGGGCGTACACCAAATCCAGATGTTATGTGCAACAAGGAAATCAAGTTCAAGGCCTTTTTGGACTATGCCATGACCTTGGGTGCAGACTATGTAGCGACTGGGCACTATGCTCGAGTGGCGCGTGATGAGGATGGCATTGTTCACATGCTTCGTGGTGTGGACAATGGCAAGGACCAGACCTATTTCCTTAGCCAACTTTCGCAAGAACAACTCCAAAAAACCATGTTCCCACTGGGGCATTTGGAAAAGCCTGAAGTTCGCAGACTAGCAGAAGAAGCAGGCCTTGCGACTGCTAAGAAGAAAGACTCGACAGGGATTTGCTTTATCGGAGAAAAGAACTTTAAAAACTTTCTCAGCAACTACCTGCCAGCTCAGCCAGGTCGCATGATGACTGTAGATGGTCGCGATATGGGCGAGCATGCAGGTCTTATGTACTATACGATTGGTCAGCGTGGAGGTCTCGGTATCGGTGGCCAACACGGTGGTGACAACGCGCCGTGGTTCGTTGTCGGAAAAGACCTAAGCAAGAATATTCTCTATGTCGGCCAAGGTTTCTACCATGACTCGCTCATGTCAACCAGCCTAGAAGCCAGTCAAGTCCACTTTACTCGTGAAATGCCAGAGGAGTTTACGCTCGAATGTACGGCTAAATTCCGCTACCGTCAGCCTGATTCTAAGGTGACCGTCCATGTCAAAGGAGATAAGGCAGAGGTTATCTTTGCAGAACCGCAACGCGCGATTACACCAGGACAGGCAGTTGTCTTTTACGATGGCGAAGAGTGTCTAGGTGGTGGTTTGATTGACAATGCTTACCGCGATGGACAAGTTTGTCAGTACATTTAGATTGACAAATTTTCTCAATTTGCTACAATAATAAAAGCAATAGAAATGATGGTCAAAGCTCATGGATGTTGCAGGCTTTTTTGTCCTGCACTTCTTTGGAGTTTTGACTGTTTTTGTGTCGTTTAAGGGAAAGGACAAGAATGACTCAACAAGACTTTCGGACAAAAGTAGGAAATACAGTTTTTGGTGTTCGGGCGACAGCCTTGATTCTTCAAAACCGCAAGCTCCTAGTCACCAAAGATAAGGGCAAGTACTATACTATTGGCGGTGCGATCCAAGTCAATGAAAGAACGGAAGAAGCGGTAGTCCGCGAAGTGAGGGAAGAACTGGGTGTCAAAGCTCAAGCTGGGCAACTAGCTTTTGTAGTTGAAAATCGTTTTGAACAGGACGGTGTTTCTTATCACAATATCGAGTTTCATTATCTAGTGAATTTGCTTGAAGATGCCCCATTGACCATGCAGGAAGATGAAAAATCGCAGCCCTGTGAATGGATTGACATAGACAAGCTTGAGGGTATCAATCTAGTCCCAGCCTTTTTAAAAATAGCCCTGCCAGATTGGGACGGCCAACTAAGACACATTCATCTTGAGGAATAGGAGAGAAATATGACTTATAATTTTACAGAAGAATACGATATTATTGTAATCGGTGCGGGACACGCTGGGGTCGAGGCTTCCTTGGCCGCTAGCCGTATGGGCTGTAAGGTCCTGCTTGCGACTATCAACATTGAAATGCTGGCTTTCATGCCATGTAATCCCTCTATCGGTGGTTCTGCCAAGGGAATTGTCGTGCGTGAAGTCGATGCCCTTGGTGGTGAAATGGCCAAGACCATTGACAAGACTTACATCCAGATGAAGATGCTCAACACAGGGAAGGGGCCGGCTGTCCGTGCCCTTCGTGCGCAGGCTGACAAGGAGCTTTACTCTAAGGAAATGCGCAAGACGGTTGAAAATCAAGAAAATCTGACCCTTCGTCAGACCATGATTGATGAGATTTTGGTGGAAGATGGCAAGGTTGTCGGTGTTCGTACAGCGACTCATCAAGAATATGCTGCCAAAGCTGTTATCGTGACGACAGGGACAGCCCTCCGTGGGGAAATTATCATTGGAGACCTTAAGTATTCATCAGGTCCTAACCACAGCCTCGCTTCTATTAACCTTGCTGACAATCTCAAGGAATTGGGTCTCGAAATTGGTCGTTTCAAGACAGGAACGCCTCCACGTGTCAAGGCTTCTTCTATCAACTACGATGTGACCGAGATTCAGCCAGGAGACGAAGCGCCAAATCACTTCTCATACACTTCACGTGATGAGGACTATGTCAAAGACCAAGTTCCATGCTGGTTGACCTACACCAATGGTACCAGTCATGAAATTATCCAAAACAACCTCCACCGTGCGCCTATGTTTACAGGTGTGGTCAAGGGAGTGGGACCTCGTTACTGCCCATCGATTGAGGACAAGATTGTGCGCTTTGCGGACAAGGAACGCCACCAACTCTTCCTTGAGCCAGAAGGGCGCAATACAGAAGAAGTCTATGTTCAAGGTCTTTCAACCAGTCTGCCTGAAGATGTGCAACGTGAACTTGTTCATTCTATCAAAGGTTTGGAAAATGCAGAGATGATGCGAACAGGTTATGCCATTGAGTACGATATGGTCTTGCCTCATCAGTTGCGTGCGACTCTGGAAACCAAGAAAATCTCAGGTCTTTTCACTGCTGGTCAGACCAATGGAACGTCAGGTTACGAAGAAGCAGCTGGCCAAGGGATTATCGCTGGTATCAACGCGGCTCTGAAAATCCAAGGTAAACCTGAGTTGATTTTGAAGCGCAGTGACGGTTATATCGGAGTGATGATTGATGACTTGGTGACCAAGGGAACCATTGAACCCTACCGTCTCTTGACCAGTCGTGCTGAATACCGTCTCATTCTCCGTCATGACAATGCCGATATGCGTTTGACAGAGATGGGACGCGAGATTGGCCTTGTGGACGATGAACGCTGGGCTCGCTTTGAAATCAAGAAAAATCAATTTGAAAATGAGATGAAGCGCCTAGACAGTATCAAACTCAAGCCAGTCAAGGAAACCAATGCCAAGGTTGAGGAGATGGGCTTCAAGCCGTTGACAGATGCAGTGACAGCCAAGGAATTCCTTCGCCGTCCAGAAGTTTCTTATCAAGATGTGGTGGCCTTCATCGGACCAGCTGCAGAGGACTTGGATGACAAGATTATCGAATTGATTGAAACAGAAATCAAGTACGAAGGCTATATTTCCAAAGCCATGGATCAGGTTGCCAAGATGAAACGCATGGAAGAAAAACGCATTCCAGCCAATATCGACTGGGATGACATTGATTCTATCGCGACGGAAGCCCGTCAGAAGTTCAAACTCATCAATCCAGAAACCATCGGCCAAGCCAGCCGTATTTCGGGAGTAAACCCAGCAGATATTTCTATTTTGATGGTGTATCTTGAAGGTAAAAATCGTAGTATTTCTAAAAATCAAGAAAAGAAAGCATAGAGAAAAACAGCTCCGAAGACGGGGCTGTTTTGTTGACTTGTACTCAATGAAAATCAAAGAGCAAACTAGGAAGCTAGGCGTAGGTTGCTCAAAGCACTGCTTTGAGGTTGTAGATAGAACTGACGAAGTCAGTAACATATATACGGCAAGGCGAAGCTGACGTGGTTTGAAGAGATTTTCGAAGAGTATTATTCTTCATCTGGTGTGAGGATCATCGGGATGATGATCGGTTCACGTTCGGTATTTTCATAGAGGAAGGGACGAATAGCGTTGACAATGGCACCATTGACAGATTGCACGCTAGCATCCTTGTTTTTCAGTGCGATACGAATTGCATTGAAGAGGATACGCTGGCTTTGGCGAATCAAGTCACCAGACTCTCTCATGTAGACAAAGCCTCGGCTGAGGATATCTGGACCAGATAGAATCATCTGCGATTTGAAGTCAACAGTTGCGACTGCTAGAACGACACCGTCTTCAGATAGATCACGACGATCTTTGAGGACAGCTGCGCCGATTTCACCGATACGATTTCCATCGACATAGATGTCTTGGGCGTTGAAATGACCTGCGATACGAGCAGAATCTGCAGTAAGGGCAAGCACATCACCATTGCTCATGATAAAGATATTGTCCTTCTCAACACCAGTATCCACTGCTAGTCCAGCGTGGACTTTTTGCATGCGGTATTCACCATGGACTGGCATGAAATACTTAGGCTTAATCAAGCGGAGCATAAGTTTTTGCTCTTGCTGGCCACCGTGTCCAGAGGTATGGATATTGTTAACCTTACCGTGGATAACTTCGACACCAGCTTCAGAAATGATGTTGATTAGCTTGTTGACGCTAGTAGTGTTTCCAGGGATTGGACTTGAAGAGAAGATAACTGTATCACCTGGTTGGAGTTGTACCTGGCGGTGGGTTCCGTTGGCGATACGAGAGAGGGCTGCCATCGGCTCGCCCTGACTACCTGTACAGAGGATCAGAACCTCGCCTGCAGGGTAATCTTTGATTTCATTTGGCTCGATAAAGGTTCCCTTAGGAGCTTTGATGTAACCAAGGTCGATTCCGTTGACAATGGCCTTTTCCATAGAACGACCAAAGACCGCAATCTTACGTCCAGTCTTAACAGCAGCTTCAGTTGCTTGCTGGAGACGGAAGATATTTGAGGCAAAGGATGCAAAGATGATACGTCCTTCAATGCCTTGGATAATCTTCATGATGGACTGGCCAACGACTTTTTCAGAGTTGGTAAAGGTTGGCACTTCCGCATTTGTTGAGTCAGACAGAAGACAGAGAACACCTTCTTCACCAAGGGCTGCCATACGGTGCAAGTCCGCAGGTTCTCCAACTGGAGTAAAGTCGAACTTGAAGTCACCTGTACAGACAATTTTCCCTTGAGGAGTATGAATGACAATCCCCAAAGGTTCTGGAATAGAGTGAGTCGTTCTAAAGAAAGTTGCCTTGAGATTTTTAAAGGTCAACTCAGTGTTGTGGTTGATTTCGTAAAGTTTGGCGTTGCGCAAGAGGCCGTGTTCTTCGAGTTTCCCACGGATCAAAGCCAAGGCAAGCGGTCCAGCATAGATAGGGACATTTGCTTGCTTGAGCAGGAATGGAATCCCACCAATGTGATCCTCGTGTCCGTGTGTGATTAAGACAGCCTTGACGCGGTCGATATTGTCCACGATGTAAGAGTAGTCAGGAATGACATAGTCGATACCTAGCAAGTCATCCTCTGGGAATTTAATCCCAGCATCGACGATGATAATCTCGTCTTGGTATTCAATCCCGTATGTATTTTTCCCGATTTCTCCCAGACCACCGATGGCAAAAACGCCGACTTCTTCAGGTTTAAGAGTATAGGCCATATTAGAACTCCGTAATTTCGAAGGCGCCAGTTTCTTTTTCGTAATCTAGCAATTTGTCAGACAAGAGTTCGATATACTCGATATTGTACTCTGGGCGATTTTCTTCGACAAGTTGGCGAGCAGCGATACGGCCCTCAAGTTCTGAGCTGGCATCGATGTCTAGGTAAAGTGCGCGTGTAGTTTCACGACGTGGGCTACGTTCTTTTGTTTCTTGGTAAAAAACTTTGTAAATCATATAGTTCCTTTCTATTTTACAGGTCAGCTTATTCCAAACTTTTAGCAGAGATTTGCTTGATTTCATTCCATTTTGTGTCTAGATTGACCTTGATTCGTTACAATTGTTTCAATTATAACATAAAATGAAAAATTAGTAAAAGACGGAAACGAGAAAGTTAGGAGGCGATCTCTTTAGTAAGCGTTTGCAAAAATAGAGAAAATATGTTATCTTGATAATGGAAGTGGAATTTATCGTTTGTCACAATTCCCTATAGTTTTTAAGTCAAGGAGATTGCCCTATGATTAGTTTGTTTGAATTTGCGATAGGAGTTCGTTTGCTAGCTTTTATCGTTTTTGTTGCTTGCGTTTATGGAGGGAATCTTCTGTTTGCAAAACTAGAACAACGACAAAGCAAGTTCTTGTGGAAAATTACCTTTGTGACTCTCTACTCGATCTTTCTTCTCCTTGTAACCTATGTCGTTTGGTTGGTATTTTACTTTGGATTAAATGCTTAGATGCCCTGCTCATGCTGGGGCATTTTTGTTTGGGGATATAGTGATAGTAGATTTACGACACGAAAATTCCACCCCATCTATCAAGATGAGGTGATCTTTGCATTTTTCTAAAATGACATGACAATGGAATTTTCAGAGCTTATTAGTTTTATGTTAATAATTCTTCTGTTCAAAAATAGAGTTGAAACATAAAAATAAAACAATACAAACAGATAAATCGAATGGTAAAGGGATAGTAGTAATGTTTAAATCATTGAGAATACTGAGCAAACTGTAAGAGATAAAGATAATAAAATTTATCCTTCTAAAAATGTGTCTTTTATCTAGCATGACTTACCAAACTTTTTACGGAGATCTTTCCCAATGGTATAAGCTGCCATAAATAAAGCGATACCAACACCTACACCAAAACCACCCTTGATTTCTTGCAATTCCTTATTAGTAATTTCACGATAGTTGTTCAAACCTTTCATCATATTAATCTCCTCCTAAAAAATAACCAGCTGCCAAACCAGAACCTACAAGTGCTGTTCCACCTGCAATAGCTTTCCAAGATACTGCTACTCCAAAGATAATCAAGGGAGCGAGACCGCCATCAATATCTGATAATTCATTTTCAGATAGGGATAAAAATTGATTGTCAAGAACGTCAAAATTTGTCATTGAACTTTCCTCCTTTTTTCTTGTTCACCTTTATATTCGGAAAAGAAAAGGAAAAGTGAAATTTTTTTTGAATCTTATTTGCGAATAGTTTTTGGCCTAAGTATAGGCATTTTTGTTTGGGGGCAAAGAAAATTCCCATGTGCCAGCTTTTGTAGTATAATAGTAAGCAGACAAAAAGATAGGAATGTGTTATGAAAGTATTAGCTTTTGATACGTCCAGCAAGGCTCTTTCTCTCGCTATTTTAGAGGATAAGCAGGTTCTTGCTGAGACGACTATTAATATTAAGAAAAATCACAGTATTACCCTCATGCCTGCCATCGATTTTTTGATGGCAAGTTTGGACTGGACACCCAAGGACTTGGATCGAATCGTGGTGGCTGAAGGACCAGGTAGCTACACAGGCTTGCGAATTGCGGTGGCAACTGCTAAGACCTTAGCTCACACTCTGAACATTGAGTTGGTTGGGATGTCGAGCCTCTTGGCTCTGGTGCCCTACCAACAAGAAGGTTTGTTCGTCCCTTTGATGGATGCGCGTCGCAATAATGTTTATGCAGGATTTTATGAAAATGCTAAACCTGTCATGCCAGAAGCACACCTGCCCTTTGAGCAAGTGATTGAGCTAATCAAGGGTGCTAGTCAGGTTACCTTTGTCGGAGAAGTCGGCCCCTTTGTGGAGCAGATTCAAGAACACTTGCCAAGGACTAATTATAAAGAAACCTTGCCAAATGCAGCCAATCTTGCTCTTTTGGCCTGGGACAAGGAAGCAGACTCCTTGCATGATTTTGTGCCGAACTACCTCAAACGTGTTGAGGCTGAGGAAAACTGGCTCAAGAACCACACCGAGTCTGGTGAGTCCTACATTAAACGCCTATGATAGAAATCAAACGAACTCAACAGCAACCTGATCTGGCTCAAGCCATCTACGCTGTTATGATAACTGTTTACTCAGTCAGTCCTTGGAAGCTGGAACAAATCCAAGCAGACCTGGCTCAAGACCAGACTTGGTATGCTTTGGCTTATGATGGGGCCGAAGTGATTGGATTTCTAGCTGTACAGGAGAATCTTTTTGAAGCAGAAGTCCTGCAAATCGCTGTCAAACAAACCTATCAGGGTCAGGGAATTGCGTCAGCCTTGTTTGCTCAATTGCCGATAGATAAGGAGATTTTCCTCGAAGTCAGAAAGTCAAATCAACGAGCGCAAGCATTTTACAAGAAAAAAAAGATGGCAGTCATCGCTGAGCGAAAGGCCTACTACCATGACCCAGTCGAGGACGCCATCATCATGAAGAGAGAAATAGATGAAGGATAGATATATTTTAGCATTTGAGACATCCTGTGATGAGACCAGTGTCGCCGTCTTGAAAAACGACGACCAGCTCTTGTCCAATGTCATTGCTAGTCAAATCGAGAGCCACAAACGTTTCGGTGGCGTAGTGCCGGAAGTAGCCAGTCGTCACCATGTCGAGGTCATTACAGCCTGTATCGAGGAAGCTCTGGCAGAAGCAGGAATTACGGAAGAGTACGTGACAGCTGTTGCGGTTACCTATGGGCCAGGATTAGTTGGAGCCTTACTAGTTGGCTTGTCAGCTGCTAAGGCCTTTGCTTGGGCACATGGACTTCCACTTATCCCTGTTAACCACATGGCTGGTCACCTCATGGCAGCTCAAAGTGTGGAGCCTTTGGAGTTTCCCTTGCTAGCCCTCTTGGTCAGCGGTGGACACACAGAGTTGGTTTATGTTTCTGAGGCTGGTGACTACAAGATTGTTGGGGAAACGCGAGATGACGCGGTTGGTGAGGCTTATGATAAGGTCGGCCGTGTCATGGGCTTGACCTATCCTGCAGGTCGTGAGATTGATGAGCTAGCTCATCAGGGGCAGGATATTTATGATTTTCCTCGTGCTATGATTAAGGAAGATAATCTGGAGTTTTCATTCTCAGGTTTGAAATCTGCCTTTATCAACCTTCACCACAATGCCGAGCAAAAGGGAGAAAGCTTGTCAACGGAGGATTTGTGTGCTTCCTTCCAAGCAGCAGTTATGGATATTCTCATGGCAAAAACTAAGAAGGCTTTGGAGAAATACCCTGTTAAAACCCTTGTCGTGGCAGGTGGTGTGGCAGCCAATAAAGGTCTCAGAGAACGTCTAGCAGACGAAATCACAGATGTCAAGGTCATCATCCCTCCACTTCGCCTCTGCGGAGACAATGCAGGTATGATTGCCTATGCCAGCGTCAGCGAGTGGAACAAAGAAAATTTTGCAAGCTTGGATCTCAATGCCAAACCAAGCCTCGCTTTTGATACCATGGAATAAAGAGTCAGCTTAAGGCTGGCTTTTTTGTTCTCTTAAATGTCAGAATATTTTGACAAAACTATAAAAATAATGATATAATATATACAGAATAGGAGGTGGTCAGATGATTGAGAGAATGGAATTGGGAGAATTTTACAAGGAATTGCGCTTGGCGAGAAAGCTCAAGCAGTCAGATGTGGCTTGTGCTGGACTAACAGCTTCTCAGTTGTCTAAGTTTGAACTAGGGCAGTCTATGTTATCTGCGGACAAGCTGATCTTAGCCATCCAAGGAATCAATATGAATTTTGATGAGTTTGGGCACAAGCTCAACAACTATCAAGAATCCCCACATATGCGAATTGGTAGAAGGGTTGTGGATCGCTTTGCCCATCAAGATATTGCTGGCTTAGAGCAACTGTTGGAGGAAGTCGAGCAAGAACAGATGGCGCAGACCTATTGTCGTTTGAATGCTATTGTAATCAAAGATGCCATCCATTCACTAGATAAAAGCTACCCACTAGAAGAGGAGGATAGGGAGTTTTTGACGACCTACCTCTATGCTATCGAATCTTGGACCTGGTTTGAACTCTATCTTTTTTGCAATACCATGCCTTTCCTAAGCAATCAAGATTTGATATTTTTATCAACCGCTTTAATTGAGAAATCTAAAGAATTTAAAGAGTTAGTACACAATCGATGGTATATGAAAAGTGGTTATCTTAATATCATCTCAGAACTTATGGAGCGCAAGCTATTTTCTTATATTCCAATCTTTGAAGCTGAGCTGGAGCGCATGCTCCGTCCATACGATGTTTTTGAAAAAGTATTGTGGCAGTTTTTAAAGAAAATGCAGATTTTTCTTCAAACCAAAGGAAGCAATCAAAAAGAGATTGAACACTTTATCCAATCTCTGCAAGTATTAGAAAATCCACAATTGACAGCCCTTTTTGAATTGCGTTTGCAACAATACAAAGAGCTTATCGATTAACAAACAATCGCAAAAATGACATTTCTATGAGAAAAAATGTCAAATATGCGATTTTTTAAAATAAGCAAATTTCTGTGTTATACTGTCCTTGTAAAGTACTTAAAGCAAATTCTAAGTCGTAGAAGTGGTTTATAGATGAGAATTCGGACAGTATATGTTTAATTCTGAGCATGCTGTAAATGGCTGGACTAAAAGTGAAACTTGGCGTCCTAGATAAAATGAGGTAAACGATGGAAAAGCAAAGTCAGTTACAAATTTTAATTCATTCCCTGTACAATAATAAAGAAATTAGCTTGACGGAAGACTTTAGGAAGAAATTGCTAGAAACAGCGAAACAGTTCTCTAGTACTAGTGAAGATTTGTTAGCTGCACGTCTCTCATTTGCCGTCTCTAAAGAATTATTGGGCTTTAAAGGTGAACCGCCGACAGAGTTGTTGGATTTAGCAAAAATTGTCCAAAAGAAAGAAGCCAAATACAAGCAGGGAATAGTGTGGTCTGGTATTTTTAAGATATGATTCATTATAAATACGGTATAACATCGTATAATGGATGAATCTAAAATGAAAAAGAATATAAGCAAGGCTTGGACCTCAATGCCAAACCAAGTCTCGCTTTTGATACGATGGAATAAAATGGAGTCTGTCTGATTACAATCAGCAGACTTTTTTCTCTTTCCTGAATGTGTTATAATAGTCCATGCTGTGGCTGGAGCCTTTTCAGCCCGCTTATTAAGACAATATGAGGAGAAAGATGAAAGAAAAAGGATTTTGGGAGGGGGCGCAGGCGGCTATGCCAACAGCCCTTGGTTATGTCAGTATTGGCCTTGCCTGTGGGATTATCGGTGCGCCCTATGTGACACCTGTTGAGATGGGCTTAATGAGCCTCTTTGTTTATGCTGGGAGTGCCCAGTTTGCCATGTTGGCCTTGATTGCGGTTCAGGCGCCTGTGGCAGCTATTGCTATGACGGTCTTTTTGATTAATTTGCGTCTCTTTTTGCTGAGCTTACATGCGTCGACCTATTTCCGTCATACTAGTCTCTGGCACAATATCGGTATGTCTAGTATCTTGACGGATGAGACTTATGGTGTTTTAATGGGAGAATTGGCCCATACAGACAAGGTCAATCCTATGTGGATGCATGGAAACAATCTCAACAGCTATGTGGCTTGGTTTGTGGGAACAGTGGTCGGAACGGCTCTAGGTGGCCTATTGCCAAATCCAGAAATCTTTGGTTTAGATTTTGCCCTAGTTGGGATGTTCATCGGCATTTTTGCTTCGCAATTCCAGATTATGCAAAGACGGATCCCTGTCCGCAATCTGCTTATTATTCTAGCAGTTGTTGCGGTGTCCTTCTTTTTGCTCTTGACAGTGGTGTCTCAGTCACTAGCTGTTCTGTTTGCGACCTTGCTAGGTTGTACAATGGGGGTGGTTTTAGATGGTCAGTAAGTATCTTTTATTAGCAGTTATTTTCTCTGGCTTGGTGACGTGGATCCCCCGTATGATTCCTTTCATCTTGGTCAAGTATAGGGGCTTGCCTGCGATCGTTGAGCGTTTTTTGAAGTTCTTGCCCGTTTCTATTATCTTTGCCTTGATTCTTTCAAGTGTAGTGACAGGCAAGGTTGGGAGTCTTCCTCAAATTAAATGGCTAGACTTCTTGGCAGTCTTTCCAACCGCTTGGGTAGCCTTTCGATACCGCAATCTAGTCGGAACAGTTCTCTTTGGAGTTGTCTTAATTGCCGTCCTGCGTTTACTATTTTAAATGGGCTATAAAGAAAATCTATCACAGAGATAAATATCATATAATGGCATAATTACTTTTTTTCTGATAAGATAATAAGGTATTCTATTTTGGAGGAAATGACATGAAAAAAATCGTTAAATACTCATCTCTTGCTGCCCTAGGGCTTGTTGCTGCAGGTGTGCTAGCAGCTTGCTCAGGTGGTGCTAAGAAAGAAGGAGAAGCAGCTAGCAAGAAAGAAATCATCGTAGCAACTAACGGATCACCAAAACCATTTATCTATGAAGAAAATGGTGAATTGACAGGTTACGAGATTGAGCTTATTCGTGCTATCTTTAAAGACTCAGACAAGTATACTGTCAAGTTTGAAAAGACAGAGTGGTCAGGGATTTTCCCAGGACTTGATAGCGATCGTTACCAAATGGCCGTTAACAACCTCAGTTATACCAAAGAACGTGCAGAGAAATACCTCTACGCAGCGCCAACTGCTAAAAACCCTAACGTTCTTGTTGTGAAGAAGGACGACACTAGCATCAAGTCTCTTGATGATATCGGTGGAAAATCTACTGAAGTCGTTCAAGGAACAACCTCAGCTAAACAATTGGAAGCATACAACACAGAACATGCGGATAATCCAACTGTCCTTAACTACACTAGAGCAGACTTCCAACAAATCATGGGACGCTTGAGCGATGGCCAATTTGACTACAAGATTTTTGATAAAATCGGTGTTGAAACAGTCATCAAGAACCAAGGTTTGGACAACTTGAAAGTTATCGAACTTCCAAGTGACCAACAACCGTACGTTTACCCACTTCTTGCTAAAGGTCAAGATGAGTTGAAAACATTTGTAGACAAACGCATCAAAGAACTCTACAAAGACGGAACTCTTGAAAAATTGTCAAAACAATTCTTCGGAGACACTTACCTACCAGCAGAAGCTGATATTAAATAATTATTTGAAGTCATCCATTCTGATTCAGATGGGTGATTTCTGAGTCTTTAGGGATATAGTTTTAAACTATATATCTGACTATCTAATAACAATTTGTGAAATAAAACAAATTGTGAGATACTAGTACGGTATTATTTTTAAGGAGAAAGAATCATGAAAATCAAAAAATGGCTTGGTGTAGCAGCCCTTGCTACAGTCGCAGGTTTGGCTCTTGCAGCTTGCGGAAACTCAGAAAAGAAAGCAGACAATGCAACAACTATCAAAATCGCAACGGTTAACCGTAGCGGTTCTGAAGAAAAACGTTGGGACAAAATCCAAGAATTGGTTAAAAAAGATGGCATTACCTTGGAATTTACAGAGTTCACAGACTACTCACAACCAAACAAGGCAACTGCTGATGGCGAAGTAGATTTGAACGCTTTCCAACACTATAACTTCTTGAACAACTGGAACAAAGAAAACGGAAAAGACCTTGTAGCCATTGCAGATACTTACATCTCTCCAATCCGTCTTTACTCAGGTTTGAATGGAAGTGACAACAAGTACACTAAAGTAGAAGACATCCCAGCAAACGGAGAAATCTCTGTACCGAATGACGCTACAAACGAAAGCCGTGCGCTTTACTTGCTTCAATCAGCTGGTTTGATTAAATTGGATGTTTCTGGAACTGCCCTTGCAACAGTTGCTAACATCAAAGAAAATCCAAAGAACTTGAAAATCACTGAATTGGACGCTAGCCAAACAGCTCGTTCATTGTCATCAGTTGACGCTGCCGTTGTAAACAATACCTTCGTTACAGAAGCAAAATTGGACTACAAGAAAGCACTCTTCAAAGAACAAGCTGATGAAAACTCAAAACAATGGTACAACATCATTGTTGCGAAAAAAGATTGGGAATCATCACCTAAGGCTGATGCTATCAAGAAAGTTGTTGCAGCTTACCATACAGATGAAGTGAAAAAAGTTATCGAAGAAACATCAGACGGTTTGGATCAACCAGTTTGGTAATAAGAAACAGGGAGGTGGGAGAGAGAATTCCACCTCTTGCTTTTGTATAGAGCAGGGATTGTCAGAAAAAGTAGTTCATAGAAAGGTAGAGAGAATATGGTTTTTCCTAGCGAACAAGAACAAATTGAAAAATTTGAAAAGGATCATGTAGCCCAGCATTATTTTGAGGTTTTGCGTACCTTGATTTCTAAGAAATCAGTCTTTGCCCAGCAGGTGGGTCTCAAAGAAGTTGCCAACTATCTGGGTGAGATTTTCAAGCGTGTTGGGGCTGAAGTGGAGATTGATGAGAGCTATACGGCGCCCTTTGTCATGGCGCATTTCAAGAGTTCGCGTCCAGATGCCAAGACCCTGATTTTCTATAACCACTATGACACTGTGCCAGCGGATGGGGATCAGGTGTGGACAGAAGATCCTTTTACTCTTTCAGTCCGCAATGGCTTTATGTATGGGCGTGGGGTTGACGATGACAAGGGTCATATCACAGCTCGTTTGAGTGCTTTGAGAAAATATATGAAGCACCACGATGACCTGCCTGTCAATATCAGTTTTATCATGGAGGGTGCGGAGGAATCGGCTTCGACAGATCTGGATAAGTATTTGGAAAAACATGCGGATAGACTCCGTGGGGCGGATTTATTGGTCTGGGAACAAGGGACCAAAAATGCCTTGGAACAGCTAGAAATTTCTGGTGGAAATAAGGGGATTGTGACCTTTGATGCCAAGGTGAAAAGTGCTGATGTCGATATCCATTCGAGTTATGGTGGGGTTGTGGAATCAGCTCCCTGGTACCTCCTTCAAGCCTTACAGTCTCTTCGAGCTGCAGATGGCCGTATCTTGGTTGAAGGCTTGTACGAAGAAGTACAAGAGCCAAATGAACGTGAATTGGCCTTGGTGGATACCTATGCCCAACGAAATCCAGGGGAAATCAGCCAGATTTATGGTTTGGAATTGCCTCTCTTACAAGAGGAGCGTGCAGCCTTTCTAAAACGTTTCTTTTTCGAACCAGCCCTTAATATCGAAGGGATTCAGTCAGGTTATCAAGGGCAAGGAGTTAAAACGATTTTGCCAGCAGAAGCCAGCGCTAAGCTAGAAGTTCGTTTGGTTCCTGGCCTAGAACCGCATGATGTTCTGGAAAAAATTCGGAAACAGCTAGACAAAAATGGCTTTGATAAGGTAGAATTATACTATACCTTGGGAGAGATGAGCTATCGCAGCGATATGAGCGCGCCAGCCATTCTCAATGTAATCGAGTTGGCCAAGAAATTCTATCCACAGGGCGTTTCAGTCTTGCCGACTACAGCTGGGACAGGGCCTATGCATACGGTCTTTGATGCCCTAGAGGTGCCAATGGTGGCCTTCGGTCTAGGAAATGCCAATAGCCGAGACCATGGTGGAGATGAAAACGTGCGAATCGCCGATTACTACACCCATATTGAATTAGTAGAGGAGCTGATTAGAAGCTATGAGTAGAGATATTATCAAGTTAGATCAGATCGATGTGACTTTTCACCAGAAGAAGAGAATCATCACAGCGGTCAAGGATGTGACCATTCACATCCAAGAAGGGGATATCTACGGGATTGTAGGATATTCTGGAGCAGGGAAATCAACCCTTGTACGGGTGATTAACCTCTTGCAAAAACCATCTGCAGGGAAGATTACTATTGATGATGATGTGATTTTTGATGGCAAGGTGACCTTGACGGCAGAGCAGTTGCGTCGTAAACGTCAGGATATCGGGATGATTTTCCAGCATTTCAACCTGATGAGCCAGAAGACAGCAGAGGAGAATGTAGCCTTTGCCCTTAAACACTCTGGACTCAGCAAGGAAGAAAAGAAGGCTAAAGTAGCCAAGTTGTTGGACTTGGTTGGCTTGGCGGATCGTGCTGAAAACTACCCTTCACAATTATCTGGAGGGCAAAAACAGCGTGTAGCCATTGCGCGTGCCTTAGCAAATGATCCAAAAATCTTGATTTCAGACGAGTCAACTTCTGCCCTTGACCCTAAGACAACCAAGCAGATTTTGGCCTTGTTGCAAGATTTGAACCAAAAATTAGGCTTGACGGTTGTCTTGATTACGCATGAAATGCAGATTGTCAAAGACATTGCCAATCGTGTGGCAGTTATGCAGGATGGGCATTTGATTGAAGAGGGAAGTGTCCTTGAAATCTTCTCAGACCCTAAACAACCTTTGACTCAAGACTTTATCTCAACAGCCACAGGGATTGATGAAGCTATGGTCAAGATTGAGAAGCAAGAAATCGTGCAACATCTGTCTGAAAACAGTCTCTTGGTACAGCTCAAGTACGCAGGTGCTTCAACAGACGAACCACTTTTGAATGAATTGTATAAACATTACCAAGTAACGGCTAATATCCTCTATGGGAATATCGAAATCCTCGATGGCACTCCTGTTGGAGAATTGGTGGTGGTCTTGTCAGGTGAAAAAGCAGCGCTAGCAGGTGCCCAAGAAGCCATTCGTCAAGCAGGTGTGCAGCTAAAAGTATTGAAGGGAGGACAGTAAGATGGAATCATTGATTCAAACCTATTTACCAAATGTCTATAAAATGGGCTGGGCTGGTCAGGCTGGTTGGGGAACAGCTATTTACCTAACTCTTTATATGACAGTTCTTTCCTTTATTATTGGAGGTTTCTTGGGGCTGGTGGCAGGTCTTTTCCTTGTCTTGACAGCGCCGGGTGGTGTTTTGGAAAATAAAGTTGTTTTTTGGATTTTGGATAAGATTACCTCTATTTTCCGTGCGGTACCATTTATCATCCTCTTGGCAGTCTTGTCACCCTTCTCTCATCTAATCGTAGGAACAAGCATTGGTCCAAATGCGGCTATCGTACCGCTATCTTTTGCAGTCTTTGCCTTCTTTGCCCGTCAAGTACAGGTGGTATTGGCTGAGCTAGATGGTGGTGTCATTGAGGCGGCTCAAGCTAGCGGAGCGACATTCTGGGATATCGTAGGTGTTTATCTATCCGAAGGTCTTCCAGATTTGATCCGTGTGACGACTGTAACCTTGATTTCACTAGTCGGTGAAACAGCCATGGCCGGTGCGGTTGGAGCTGGTGGTATCGGTAACGTAGCCATCGCTTATGGATTTAACCGCTACAATCACGATGTAACTATCTTGGCAACCATCATTATCATTTTGATTATCTTTACAATCCAATTCTTGGGAGACTTCTTGACTAAGAGATTGAGCCATAAATAAAAAGAGCCGTGTGGCTCTTTTTTAGTAATCAGATTTTTTGTGCCAATTTTTTACTCAAGGCTTGTCCAATCAAAGCACCCACTAGGGCTCCGATGACAATACTTGCGATAAATAGAAGGACGGTTCCAGGGTTTGGTGCGACCATGATACGGTCGATATATTCTTGCGATTTTCCTCTTGCCAGAAGGGTAGCCATATAGGCTTTGGGAGTAATCCACATAAGCAAGATTGGTCCTGATGTGCTAAAGGCAAAAATAAGGAAAGAAAGGAGGTTCTTTGTTTGGTCCTTGTATTTTCCGAGGTTAGCTACTCCATCTGCTAGGAGGCCACAGATAATTCCAGGAAGGAAGGCACCAGCACCGTGTTTAGTTCCCAAGAAAAAGAGGGCCATGACAAGGCCGATAGTGGTAATGGCTCCAAATCGCGGAACTTTTGCGACTAGGATCATATAGACGCTGCCGCCTACAAGGCCAGTAAAGGCAGGCGCATAAAACATGTTTCCAGTTTGGTCAAAGAGATTGCCCAAAAGGACACCAATCCCCATGCAGAGGAAGTAAAGAACTGCAAAAAGCAGTGTAGTTAAGATAGATTTTTTCATGAGTTGTCTCCTAATAATTTTCTCACAATTCTCATTGTACCACGGTTTGGTGGGATTGTAAATGGATAGTCTATGTGTTTGAAAACGCTTGAAATATGCTATAATAGTTTCATAGTTATTTTTAGGAGGATATCATGGGGAGATTTTTAGATTTTGTCTTTAATCGTTTCTTTTTAGGGATGATTGCGACAGCCTTCTTTTGGCTATTAGCTTTAGCAGGGGGGATTATCCTTGGTCTAGCGCCAGCTAGTGCCACCTTGATGAGTTTATATGCAGAACATGGTTATAGCTTTCGGGAATACAGTTTGAAGGAGGCTTGGTCTCTATATAAGCAAAATTTCGTCTCAAGCAACCTGATTTTCTATAGCTTTTTAGGAGTGGATTTAGTTTTGGTCTATGGCTTGTATCTCTTGGTGCAATTGCCTCATCAGACCATTGTTCATTTGATTGCGACCTTTTTGAATGTCCTAGTAGTTGCCCTGCTCTTTTTGGCTTATACAGTATCTTTGAAATTACAAGTTTATTTTGATTTGTCCTATCGAAATAATCTCAAACTATCCTTGATTGGTATCTTTATGAGCCTAGCAGCTGTGGCCAAGGTTCTTCTTGGGACTGTGCTACTTGTAGCAATTGGTTATTATATGCCTGCTCTTCTCTTCTTTGTAGGAATTGGGATGTGGCATTTCTTTATCAGTGATATGTTGGAACCGGTCTATGAAAGCATCCATGAAAAATTGGCGACAAAATAGAATGAAGCAGTTTTGGCTACATACGCTTCTGCGAACCTACAGTTCAGTTATGATCATTATTATTGCGAGTTTTGCAATCTTACTTTCTTACGCTGACTGGGATTCACGGGAAAAGGAAGCCCAGAGAGTAGCCCAGCGTGTAACCACTCGAACAGTCGAAGAGGTGGAGTATTATTATCGCGAGTCAGCCCAGCTAGCACAAGATTTAGTAGCCAATCAAGACAGGATACAAGGGGTTTATAAGTACTTTAGTCTATCAACATCTGAGTATTTTTATTGGCTGTTGGAGCATCAAGCAGCTTCGTCAACTTCTATTTCTCTGTATGAAAATATCGATGACCTGTATGTTCAGAATGACTATATAACGGGTGTTGCAATCGTCTTGCAGGACTTTAAAGAAGTTTATGTTTCGAGCAGAAATGAGAGAGGTGGTCATACGGTACTTGCGGAAGACTTTAAACCAGAGGCCAATAGTTTTGGAGTGCCTATTTTAGACCCAGCGACGGATCAATCGATAGGGGTTGTTTATATCTCCTTGGATCCGGAAATCTTATACCATGCTGTGGACAATACCCGAGGTCATATCCCGATGGCTGTGACTGTGACATCGCCTTTTGATACGGAGATTTTTCATATTGGTGAGAGGGTCAATAGGGAGCATGAAAACTGGTTTGTTGGTGTGACCTCTCATGGCTATCAGGTTCAGGTGGCAGTTCCCAAAAACTTTGTTTTGCAAGGAACAGTGACTAGCTCTGCTTTGATTGTGGGCTTGAGCCTTCTCTTTATTGTTATTCTTTATCTGACTTTGAGGCAGACCTTTGCTAATTACCAAAAGCAGGTAGTGGATTTGGTCGATTCTATCCAAGTTATTGCTCAAGGGGAGGAAGGTCTTCGCATTGATACGCTTGAAAAGGACCAGGAATTGCTCCTAATTGCAGAGACTACAAATGATATGTTGGATCGATTGGAAAAGAATATCCATGATATTTACCAGTTAGAACTTAGCCAAAAAGATGCCAATATGCGAGCCCTGCAGGCGCAAATCAATCCTCATTTTATGTATAATACGCTGGAATTTTTACGTATGTACGCAGTCATGCAAAGTCAAGATGAGTTGGCAGATATCATTTATGAGTTCAGTAGTCTATTACGTAACAATATTTCTGACGAAAGAGAAACTCTTCTCAAACAGGAATTAGAATTTTGCCGTAAATATAGCTATCTCTGCATGGTTCGCTATCCCAAGTCCATTGCCTATGGTTTCAAGATAGACCCAGAACTAGAGAATATGAAGATTCCCAAATTTACCTTGCAACCGCTGGTAGAAAATTATTTCGCTCATGGTGTTGACCACAGACGGACAGATAATGTGATTAGCATTAAAGCTCTTAAACGAGATGGTTTTGTAGAAATTTTGGTGGTCGATAATGGCCGTGGAATATCGGTTGAAAAACTGGCAAGTATTCGAGAAAAATTAAGGCAGAGACATTTTGAACACCAAGCCAGCTATAGTGCAAAAAGGCAGTCTATCGGGATTGTCAATGTCCATGAGCGTTTTGTGCTCTATTTTGGGGACCGCTATGCTATTACTATAGAGTCTGCAGAGCAAGCAGGTGTTCAGTATCGTATTACAATTCAAGATGAGTAGAAAGGGAGAAAATGTATAAAGTATTATTAGTAGATGATGAGTACATGGTGACAGAAGGTCTGAAACGTTTGATTCCCTTTGATAAGTGGGATATGGAGGTCGTCGCAACAGCCAGTCATGCCGATGAAGCCCTAGAATATGTTCAGGAAAATCCTGTCGATGTGGTCATTTCCGATGTCAATATGCCCGACAAAACAGGGCTTGATATGATTCGGGAAATGAAAGAGATTTTACCAGATGCTGCCTATATCCTGCTCTCAGGTTATCAGGAGTTTGATTATGTAAAAAGAGCAATGAATCTTAGCGTGGTGGACTATCTGCTCAAGCCTGTCGATAAGGTAGAGTTGGGAAATCTGCTGGAGAAGATTGCAGGTCAGCTCGGCGAGAGAGGAAAGAAAAGTCAGACCCTCAGTCAAGATTTAGATGATGCTGGATTTGTTAGTTATCTAGGAGGTAAGGAGAATTGGTGGATAGGCCTATACAAGGAAAAACAAGGCTCTTTCACCATTCCCTACTATGTGTTAGGACAAGATTGGCAGATTTTCATTTCTGATCAACCCCTAGATGGTTTAGTCGTTACTCCCTTTGAAGTTCCCTATCAAGAACACTTTGAACGCTGGAAGCTGAATGCTGAGAAAGCCCTCTTTTACGGTTCTGTAAATTTAAAACAGTCTGAGAGTCTCTTTGCCTATTACGAACCGATTTATAGGGTTATCATTCAGGGGAATCTCAATCAAATCGTGGAAGAGTTAAACCTCTTGGAGAAGGTGGTTCTTGAAAATACGCCGCGTGTTCCGATTACCAAACAGCTTTTTATCCAGTTTGTCATGGATGTCTTTCACTTGTTTAAGCATCTAAAAGCTGATGATATGACGGATATCGTCAAAACCATTCATGCTATTCAATCCTTTGATGAATTGGTTCCTTATATTAAGGAAACTCTGACTCGATTCTTTGGACAATATCGAATGAATGAAAATGTGGTTAGTGTGCTAGAAGTTATTGGGCGTGATTATCAGAAAGAACTTTCGCTCAAGGATATCAGTCAGGATCTTTTTATCAATCCTGTCTATCTAGGTCAGTTGATTAAGCGAGAAACCAATTCGACCTTCGCAGAATTACTAAACAAACAACGTATTAAGGCTGCCCAGCAACTCTTACTTTCAACCAGTGACAGTATTGAAGATATTTGCTATGCTGTTGGTTACAGTAACGTTGGATATTTCTATAAAGTGTTCCGAAAATTGTGCGGAAAATCGCCAAAAGCCTACCGAAAACAGGTAGAAACTATACTATAAAATTTGTATTCCTTTACAAAAGGTGCTATAATATCAATAATAATATCAGGAGGTTCTATCATGAAAAAGAAACCGATTTATCTATGGGTCTTGCTAATCTTGTCTGCTCTTATTTCAGCTATGTCTCTGTTTGGAATGTTGAGTCCCTTGCCTAGTAAAGAAGCCCTTCGTGCCGCTCAGAAACAAGTTGCAGGGGTCAGTGCTCAGCAATTAGAAGACAACATCAATTACACCTATAGAGTAGCAGAATCAACTCATTCTATTTTTAATATGGCCTTGATTGTGCTATCTGCTATTTTAGTGGTAGTAGCGATTGTATTCCTTATTCGTAAGAATTTGCAATATGCAAACTATACTTACGTTGGCTATGTTTTGTTAGCTATTATTGGTTCGATTTATGGCTATGTGACTTTACAAGACGCTGTGCAGTTAGTTCACGATGAGACCATGCGTTTAGGGATAAGTGTTATTTCACAAGCCGTTAGCATTTTCTATATCGTCATAAATGTTCTTTTCCTAGCCCTTGTCTTCTATAAGATGTGGCGTCAACAAAAAGCCTTGGCAGAAGAAGAGGAAACAGAAGAACTTGCCTAAGTATTGACAAAAAATAACTATCAAGTTACAATCTTGGTAGTTATTTTTCGATTATAGATAAAATCATGGAGGTAAATATGAAGACAATTTCTTTAGTTTATATCAGTCTGAGTGGCAACACTGAGAGTTTTGTGACGCGCTTGAAAGACTATCTCTTGTCCCAGTACGAGGGAATTGAGGTTCAAAAGATTCATATTAAGGATTTGGTCAAGGAAGGTCACGATTTCTATGAAATGGACCACCCTTACATCGCCTTTCTACCGACCTACCTAGAAGGTGGGAATGGCGTTGATAACGGAGATGTCGAGATCTTGACGACACCAGTGGGGGATTTTATCGCCTATGGTGATAATGCTAGTAAGTGTTTTGGTGTGGTTGGTTCAGGAAATCGTAACTTTAATAACCAATACTGCCTGACAGCCAAGCAATACAGTCAACGTTTTGGTTTCCCTGTCTTGGCTGACTTTGAAATGCGAGGTATGCTGGGAGATATCAAACGTGTTGCAGCGATTATCGCAGATTTGTATGAGTTGGAAAGTTAAGCTTCGGCTTGGCTTTTTATTTATCCTAGGTAGTTCCTATTTTCTATGCTCCAAGAGTTGATTGATATGGTCTACTTTTTTTGATGCTCTTTTATAGGAAATAGTCCAAATGATGAGGTAGACAATCGCAAACTCGATAATGAGTTGGAGATAGAAAATCCAGTGGAAAGGGAACCAACCTGCTAGGGTTGCTAATGGGATAAAACCTACTAGCATGAGGAAGAAATGGGTCAGAGTTGCACGGAGCAAGCTCCAGTCACGGCTGAATAATCGCTTGCCAAAGTTGAAGAGAATACCAATGGCTGCCCAGATAAGTGTGCAGTAGAGCAAGATTAGGGCACCGTGAACTTGATGTTGAGTCATTACTTGGCCGACGAGAGATTCAGGGCTAAGTGGAGCGTAGGTACTTGGTGCATAAATGAGTGAAAAGATGATAGAGAGGATGAGACCGATGAGGACACCAGTAGCTGCGTCGTGGAAGATTTGTTTTTTCATAGTTCTAATTTCTCCTTGATGGTTTTTAGGTAACGGCGTGAAGAGTAGGTGAAGCTTTCATTTTTTAGAAAGATTTCTACTAGGCCGTTGGGGGTGAGCTTGAGATGAGAGATGGAGTTGATATTGATGATTTCTGATTGGGAAATTTGGATAAAATTGGTTGGCAGAATTTCAAGGATTTGATAGAGACGCAAATCAATGCTGTAGGTCTGACTCGCGCTTTCTGCTAGAACCTTCCGATTCTCGATATAGAAGCGTTGAATCTTGCCAATCTCAACGAGATAGACCTGATTATCGATTTTCCCTTTGATTTTTTCTGTTAGATCCAGATTTTCTGCGAACTCGATGACTTTCTGGACTTTATCTGTCGGCTGAGGTGCTTGAACAATCAGCTTTTCCTCTTCGTAAGTTTCACTAATCTGTAGTTCTACTTTCATAAATTTCTCTCCTTTTCAGTTATACAAGATTGTGATCACTTCCTGTACACCTTTATTAAACACTATTTTCCAGCCCCTTGCAAGGTACTTTGTCTATGTGGATGGATTTTACTCCTATGTGGTGCTTGCTTTTCTGTCCTATCTGAAATATGGTATAATAGCACTAATCAATTTCTAGGAAAATAGATACAGAAAGGGGCTGAAAGATGTCTCATATTATTGAATTGCCAGAGGTGCTGGCAAACCAGATCGCGGCAGGAGAGGTTATCGAGCGTCCAGCTAGCGTTGTTAAGGAGTTGGTAGAAAATGCTATTGATGCGGGATCTAGTCAGATTATCATTGAGATTGAGGAAGCAGGTCTCAAGAAGATTCAAATCACGGATAATGGTCATGGAATTGCCCACGATGAGGTAGAGCTGGCTCTGCGTCGTCATGCGACCAGCAAGATAAAAAATCAAGCAGACCTCTTTCGAATTCGCACGCTTGGTTTTCGTGGTGAAGCCTTGCCTTCTATAGCGTCTGTTAGTGTTTTGACTCTGTTGACTGCGGTGGATGGCGCAAGTCACGGGACCAAGCTAGTCGCGCGTGGGGGAGAAGTTGAAGAAGTCATCCCAGCGACTAGTCCTGTGGGAACCAAGGTTTGTGTGGAGGATCTCTTTTTCAACACGCCTGCCCGCCTCAAGTATATGAAGAGCCAGCAAGCGGAGCTGTCTCATATTATTGATATTGTCAACCGTCTGGGTTTGGCCCATCCTGAGATTTCTTTCAGCTTGATTAGTGATGGCAAGGAAATGACGCGGACAGCTGGGACTGGTCAACTGCGTCAAGCTATTGCAGGGATTTACGGTTTGGCGAGTGCCAAGAAGATGATTGAAATTGAGAATTCTGACCTTGATTTCGAAATTACAGGTTTTGTGTCCTTGCCTGAGTTGACTCGAGCTAATCGCAACTATATCAGCCTCTTCATCAATGGCCGTTATATCAAGAACTTTTTACTCAATCGTGCTATTCTTGACGGCTATGGTAGTAAGCTTATGGTAGGTCGTTTTCCACTGGCTGTCATTCACATCCATATCGATCCTTATCTAGCGGATGTCAATGTGCATCCAACCAAGCAAGAGGTGCGAATTTCCAAGGAAAAAGAACTGATGACCTTGGTTTCAGAAGCTATTGCAAATAGTCTCAAGGAACAAACCTTGATTCCAGATGCCTTGGAAAATCTTGCCAAATCGACCGTGCGCAATCGTGAGAAGGTGGAGCAAACTATTCTTCCACTCAAAGAAAATACGCTCTACTATGAGCAAACTGAGCCGACAAGACCTAGTCAAGCTGAGGTGGCTGATTATCAGGTTGAATTGACTGATGCAGGACAAGACTTGACCTTGTTTGCCAAGGAAACCTTGGATCAGCTGACCAAGCCAGCAAAATTGCATTTTGCAGAGAGAAAGCCTGCTAACTATGATCAATTAGACCATCCAGAGCTAGATTTAGCCAGTCTGGATAAAGCCTATGATAAGCTGGAGCGAGAAGAATCATCCAGCTTCCCAGAGTTGGAGTTTTTCGGACAAATGCACGGGACTTATCTCTTTGCACAGGGACGAGATGGGCTCTACATCATAGACCAACATGCGGCTCAGGAACGGGTCAAGTATGAGGAATATCGTGAAAGCATTGGCGATGTTGACCAGAGCCAGCAGCAACTCCTAGTGCCTTACATTTTTGAATTTCCAGCGGATGATGCCCTCCGTCTCAAGGAAAGAATGGCACTTTTAGAGGAAGTGGGCGTCTTTCTAGCAGAGTACGGAGAAAATCAATTTATCCTGCGTGAACATCCTATTTGGATGACAGAAGAAGAGATTGAATCAGGCATCTATGAAATGTGCGACATGCTGCTCTTAACCAAGGAGGTTTCTATCAAGAAATACCGGGCAGAGCTGGCTATCATGATGTCCTGCAAGCGGTCTATCAAGGCCAACCATCGTATCGATGACCACTCAGCTAGACAGCTGCTTTATCAACTTTCTCAATGTGATAATCCCTATAACTGCCCCCACGGACGTCCTGTTTTGGTGCATTTCACCAAGTCAGATATGGAAAAGATGTTTCGACGCATTCAGGAAAATCACACCAGTCTCCGTGAGTTGGGGAAATATTAAACGAATACGCTTTGAAAATCTCTTCAAACTAGGTCAGCTCTATCTGCAATATCAAAGCTGTGGCTAGCTTTCTAGTTTGCTTTTGATTTTCATTGAGCATAAAAGGAAAACTATGTACGAATATTTAAAAGGAATCATTACCAAAATCACTGCTAAATACATTGTTCTTGAAGTCAACGGTATCGGTTATATCCTGCATGTGGCCAATCCTTATGCCTACTCAGGACAAGTCAACCAAGAAGCTCAAGTTTATGTGCATCAGGTGGTGCGTGAGGATGCGCATCTACTTTATGGATTTCGTTCAGAGGACGAGAAGAAACTCTTTCTCAGTCTGATTTCGGTTTCTGGGATTGGTCCTGTATCAGCTCTTGCTATTATCGCTGCCGATGACAATGCTGGCTTGGTTCAAGCCATCGAAACCAAGAATATTACCTACTTGACCAAGTTCCCTAAAATTGGCAAGAAAACAGCCCAGCAGATGGTGCTGGACTTGGAAGGCAAGGTAGTAGTTGCTGGAGATGACCTTCCTGCTAAGGTCGCAGTGCAAGCAAGCGCTGAAAACCAAGAATTGGAAGAAGCCATGGAAGCCATGTTGGCACTGGGCTACAAGGCGACCGAACTCAAGAAAATCAAGAAATTCTTTGAAGGAACGACAGATACAGCTGAGAACTATATCAAGTCGGCCCTTAAAATGTTGGTCAAATAGGAGCAGAGCATGACAAAACGTTGTTCGTGGGTCAAGATGATCAATCCTCTATATGTAGCCTACCATGATGAGGAGTGGGGTCAGCCCCTCCATGATGATCAAGCATTGTTTGAGTTGTTGTGTATGGAAACCTATCAGGCAGGCCTGTCTTGGGAAACGGTGCTCAACAAACGACAAGCTTTCCGAGAAGCCTTTCATGGCTATCAAATTCAAGTAGTCGCAGAGATGACCGACTCCGAATTGGAAGCCTTGATGGATAATCCAGCTATCATCCGCAATCGTGCTAAGATTTTTGCCACACGGAGCAATGCTCAAGCATTTTTACAAGTGCAGAAAGATTATAACTCTTTTGATGCCTATCTTTGGTCTTTTGTTGAGGGGAAAACGATCGTTAACGATGTTCCCGATTACCGCCAAGCCCCAGCTAAAACACCTTTGTCTGAAAAATTAGCCAAAGATCTCAAAAAACGAGGCTTCAAGTTCACAGGCCCAGTCGCCGTCTTGTCTTTTCTACAGGCTGCAGGGCTAGTTGATGACCATGAGAATGATTGTGCGTGGAAAAGTGGTCATTAGTGTGTACAGATAGCTAGCATATCTGAGAATATAGAAAAAAGCTGAGAAATTTTTCCCAGCTTTTTATATATACTAGTATATTTGTTAGAGTGAAGTCAGAAAAGTGATTCCACCTAAAATAACACCAGCTGAATTTGGAATGATTAGTATCCAATCCTTCTTAGGTTCCTTTGTCCATCCATAAATAACCCAGATTAAGCAAGATATTGCAGCTGATAAAGGTTGAAATGGTTGAGCTTTATTTCCTTGTAAATTAGCGATAATTTGAGGTATGTAGGCAATAAATACTATAATTCCAATAAAGGCACCAATAGAACCTACGATTCGATTAATTTTTTGTTTTGTCATATACACCTCCTTCAAAAGGATATCATAGAAATTAGCGAAATGCAATAGATTCAGATACAAATTGTAACGAAAACCAATACAAAAGCACAAAAATAGAGAAACTATTTATTTTTTGTTATAATCAAAGCGAATGACTTGCTCCTGTGTATCTACATAGGTGTGAACGCCAAAGGGAACAATGGCTCTTGGAGTTGCGTGGCCGACATTCAGATTATAGACAATCGGGATATTGCTGTCAATGATGTCCATTAGTGCCACCTTATAGTCGTCATAGAAAGTTTCATCCATAGGTTTCCCGACCAAGAGTCCGCTGATGACCTTGAATATGCCAGTGTCCTTTAAAGTTCGCAACATCTTTTTGAAGTCTTCTGGCTCAGGCTTTTCTTCGCTTGTTTCTAGCAAGAGGATTTTTCCTTCCCAGTCTGACAAGTCAGGGAAAAGTTTGTACTTTTGGCAGAGGCCCGTGCTATCTACGTATCGAGAGTTGTCAAAGATATCGTAGAGGGATTCGAGGCAACCACCGAGGATTTTTCCCTCAAACTGGGCATTTCCTTGTAACAAGTCAAAACCAGTATTTGTATGATTGATACGAGGTGTTCCTAGAGCCTTGGGACTGAAGTCGGTTCGTTCCTCATACCAAACGTGACTAGGGCGGATTTCTGAGATTCTTCCAGTCTCAATCAATTCTTTAAAGTAGTGGAGACTATAGGTCAGCATTTCCTTGTCTAATTCACAAATATCTGCTAAAAAGGATTGGCCATAAAAAGTCTTGATTCCTAGTTTATGCAACATGAGATGGTTCATAGTTGTATCCGAGAAACCAAGAAAAATTTTTTGTTTGATAACCTTTTGTAGTTGGTCATTTTCAAAGAGGTAGGGTAGCAAGCGATAGGTATCGTCTCCACCGATGGCGCATAGGATCATGTCGATGCTATCATCAGAAAAGGCATGAATCAAATCCTCTGCACGCGCTTCAGGATGGTCCTTGATAAAGTCTAATCCTTTTAGCGAATGAGGCAAAAAGGTAGGATTGAGTCCCAGGTTCTTGAGACGTTGGACACCCAAGTCCACTTCGTGTTTGACAAAGTCCTCTCCGATAATGCCACTAGATAAACTAACAACACCAATAGTAGAAACCATATTTCTTCCTCCTAGAAATTGATTGAGCCTATTTTATCATAAAAGATGGGAGAAAACTATAGGGAAAAGGGTAGAGGGAAGCTTGTAGGCAAGCAAGTGAAAAAGCAACCGCTGGTGCAGTTGCTTTTCGTTTTCTAATCAGTAATCTCGCTAGATATGAGTTACTTGGTCAACTCTTGATTATAGGAGAGAGCCAAATCAATCCAGTAAGGCAATTCTTTTTGGCCTTCTATATCTAAGTCTATATACCCATGATAAAGGCGCCCCCTCATCAATGTAGTATGAGCTCCTGTTCGGGGTAGAACTTGCTTCTCCATTTCCTTGCCAATTCTGACCATAACCAGTTCATCCTTTCTGGAACTGATAGTAAGGACCATTTTACCACGAATCATAAAGGCCAGGCCACCAAACAGCTTCTTTTCTTCTAGCTCTTCTTCGAAAATTTGGGGAGGAAGTTTGAGCGCTAGAATTTTTCGAATCTGCTGAGCTAAAGATTGACTATATGCCATAGCTCTTTCCTTTTCTTAGTAACGTGTTGGTCCTGCACTTGCGCTGCGGATGTTCAAGCGTTTCTTGAGATAGAAGCGAAGGGCTAGTAGGGCTGCTCCGATAATAGCCAGTGGCAATGGAGCCAGTACTGGGTTAAGGCTAGCTGGTAGGAAGCTCGTTGCAAAGAAGACAAGTAACCAAAGGAACATCGAAGCTAGGATAACCAGTACAGATTTCCAGAAAGGTGGACGTTGACTGCGGTCCATATCAGGTCTATAGTATTGGTAAACAAAGTAGTACATCAAGTAGAAGGCAAATCCACCAACCAATCCAACTAGCAGAAGGGTAATCAAACCGTAACCGATAGCCTGATCTGCTGAGAAGAAGGTTGTGAGGGCGCTGACGAGGGCAAAGAGGCTAGTGATGAAAAGAGCTGAGTCCATAATCATGAGTTTTGGATCATCATTTTCTTTTGGATGCTCTTTTTCGTACTGCTCTTTGACAGTGAAGCTATGAGCCCAGTGGGTCGGTGCGCCATAGAGGGAACGAGCAGTCGTACCTTTGATTTGCTCTTCAAGGATTTGAGGAATAACTTCCTCAAAAATAGCCTTAATTTCAGCGTCTGTTTTCCCATCTTTGATGAATTGTTGGGTAGCGATATGGACAAACTCTTGGTTTTTCTTTGTTAATTTTTGTAGATCAATCTGAGACATAGGAACTCCTCTTAGAACCATTTTTTATGGATGAGATAGAGAGTGAGCGAGACACTCATAGCAAAGGCGATAAAGACGATTAACCAGAAGGCATTTGGCTCGCCATTTAGGGGGATTTCATTATCCTTAAAGTTCATCCCGTAGGCAGAGAAGACCATGGTTGGGATGGACATGACGATGGTCACAAGGGCCAAGGTTTTCATGATGTTGTTCTGGTTATTGGAAATGATAGAGGCAAAGGTCTCCGTCATAGAATGCAAGACGTTTCCATAAATGTCTGCCATCTCGATGGCCTGTTGGGTTTCAATCAGGGTATCTTCAAGTAGGTCTTCGTCCTCAAGGTATTTCTTGATATTGCTGGTTGAGCTGGTTAATTTCTTAATCACGCGCTCATTTGTTTTGAGGGAGGCCTTGAAATAGACGATGGTTTTTTCCAATTCCATGAGCTCAATCAATTCTTCATTACGAGTTGATTGATGCAGTTGACTTTCGATCTGTTCACTCTTACGGTCAATCGAACGAAGGGCTGTTAGATAAAGCTCTGCATTGCGATAAAGAATCTGAAAGATAAAACGTGAACGCATGAAGGTATAGAAATTACGCAAACGACGGTTAATAAAGACATCGAGGACTGGTAATGGTTCCAAACATGTAGTGATAATGGTTTCCTCAGTGATGATAATACCAAGCGGGATGGTTACGTAGTAAGTGCGGTTATTTCTTTCCTCTGTGACCGGCACGTCTACGATAATCAGGGTATACTCGTCTTCAATGGTAATACGAGACATTTCTTCCGCATCGAGCGGTGCTCGAAGGTCGGCAATATCAATATCGAAGGCGTTAGCGATTTCGAGTGATTCATTTTGAGTTGGATTAACGAGATTGATCCAAGTACCCGGTTCAAGCGTATCGATCTCTTTAAATTCAGTTGTTGTAGAGAGAAAAACTTGTTTCATATCCCTTATCCTTTCTCATTTTTCAGATTTTTTCACACCGTACTATTATACTACAAAATCGGCCTTTTGGGTAATAGAATCTCACTTTTTTTGGTATAATGGTAAGCAATAATGGACTAGAAAGAACAAAGATGCAAGATAAAATTGTCATTCATGGGGCGCGTGCCCATAATTTAAAAAATATTGATGTGGAAATTCCGCGAGACAAGTTGGTTGTTGTGACAGGCTTGTCAGGTTCAGGGAAATCCAGTCTGGCCTTTGATACCCTCTATGCGGAGGGACAACGTCGCTATGTAGAGAGTTTGTCAGCCTACGCTCGTCAATTCTTGGGAAATATGGAGAAGCCTGATGTAGATGCCATTGATGGTCTCAGCCCAGCTATTTCCATCGACCAAAAAACGACCAGCAAAAACCCTCGCTCGACAGTGGGAACAACGACTGAAATCAATGACTATCTGCGTCTCCTCTACGCACGTGTGGGGACGCCTTACTGTATCAACGGTCATGGAGCTATCAAGGCCTCTTCTGTGGAGCAAATTGTGGATAAGGTTTTGGAGTTACCTGAACGCCAGCGCCTGCAAATTTTAGCTCCGGTCATCCGCAAGAAAAAAGGCCAACATAAGAGTGTCATTGAGAAGGTTCAGAAAGACGGTTATGTTCGTGTCCGTGTGGATGGGGAAGTCTATGATGTGACCGAAGTGCCAGAGTTGTCCAAGAGTAAGCAACACAATATTGATGTCGTAGTTGACCGTATCGTCATCAAGGAGGGCATTCGTAGTCGTCTCTTTGATTCTATTGAGGCAGCCCTTCGTATCGCAGAAGGCTATGTCATTATCGACACCATGGACGACTCTGAGTTGTTGTTCTCTGAGCATTATGCCTGCCCAGTTTGTGGATTTACTGTTCCAGAGTTAGAGCCTCGTCTCTTCTCTTTCAATGCTCCTTTTGGCTCTTGTAGTGAGTGTGACGGCTTGGGCATCAAGCTGGAGGTGGATACTGATTTGGTAGTGCCAGATGCCAGCAAAACCTTACGTGAGGGAGCGCTAGCACCTTGGAATCCTATCTCGTCCAACTACTATCCAAATATGCTAGAGCAGGCCATGACAGCCTTTGGAGTGGATATGGATAAGCCTTTTGAGGACTTGTCAGAAGAAGATAAGCACTTGATTCTCTATGGTTCAGATGGCAAGGAATTCCATTTCCACTATGAGAATGAATTTGGTGGCGTGCGTGATATCGACATTCCTTTTGAAGGAGTTATTGGTAATATCAAACGTCGCTACCATGAAACCAATAGTGATTACACTCGCACTCAGATGCGCCTCTACATGAATGAGCTGACCTGCGGAACCTGTCATGGCTATCGTCTTAATGACCAGGCCTTGTCTGTCCGTGTAGGTGGTGAGCAAGGACCACATATCGGAGAAATCTCAGATCTGTCTATCGCAGACCACTTGGAGCTAGTTTCTCAGTTAACTCTGTCTGAAAATGAAGCCATCATTGCTCGGCCTATTCTCAAGGAAATTAAGGACCGTTTGACTTTCCTTAATAACGTGGGGCTTAACTATCTGACCCTGTCTCGTTCGGCAGGTACCCTTTCAGGTGGTGAAAGTCAGCGTATTCGTTTGGCGACCCAGATTGGATCTAACCTATCAGGCGTCCTCTATATCCTAGATGAGCCGTCAATCGGGCTCCACCAGAGGGACAATGACCGTCTGATTGCCAGTCTGAAAAATATGCGTGATTTGGGCAATACTCTCATTGTAGTGGAACACGATGAAGATACCATGCGGGAGGCGGATTATCTGATTGACGTTGGTCCTGGTGCGGGTGTTTTTGGTGGGGAGATTGTCGCCGCAGGTACGCCTAAACAGGTAGCTCGTAACAGTAAGTCTATCACAGGCCAGTACTTGTCAGGCAAACGTGCCATTCCAGTACCAGACGAGCGCCGTGTAGGAAATGGTCGTTTTATCGAAGTGACAGGAGCGTGTGAAAACAACCTACAAAATATCACTGCTCGCTTCCCTCTCGGAAAATTCATTGCGGTGACAGGGGTGTCGGGCTCAGGCAAGTCGACCTTGATCAATAGTATCCTCAAAAAAGCCATTGCCCAGAAGCTCAACCGCAATTCAGACAAACCTGGTAAGTTTAAAACTATTACAGGGATTGAGCATGTAGACCGCTTGATTGATATTGACCAGAGCCCGATTGGACGAACGCCGAGGTCTAATCCAGCTACCTATACGGGAGTTTTTGACGATATACGTGACCTCTTTGCCCAGACAAATGAAGCTAAGATTCGAGGCTACAAGAAGGGTCGTTTCAGTTTCAACGTCAAGGGTGGTCGCTGTGAAGCCTGTTCAGGTGACGGGATTATCAAGATTGAGATGCACTTCTTGCCAGATGTATACGTGGCTTGTGAAGTCTGCCATGGTACCCGCTACAACAGTGAAACCCTAGAAGTTCACTACAAGGAAAAGAATATCTCGCAGGTCTTGGATATGACGGTTAATGATGCGGTGGAATTCTTCCAACACATTCCGAAAATTCAGCGCAAACTTCAGACTATCAAGGATGTGGGACTTGGTTATGTGACATTGGGGCAACCTGCTACCACCCTTTCTGGGGGAGAAGCCCAGCGTATGAAACTGGCTAGTGAACTTCACAAACGATCGACAGGAAAATCTTTCTACATTCTGGATGAGCCGACGACAGGTCTTCATACCGAGGATATCGCTCGATTGCTCAAGGTTTTAGCTCGCTTTGTCGATGATGGCAATACAGTCCTTGTTATCGAGCACAATTTAGACGTTATCAAGACGGCAGACCATATTATTGACTTGGGACCTGAGGGCGGTGTCGGTGGTGGAATCATCATCGCAACAGGAACTCCAGAAGAAGTAGCGGCCAATGAAGCCAGCTACACAGGACATTATTTGAAAGGAAAGTTACATCATGAATAAACGCGTACAAGCATTTCTAGCGAAAATGCAAGAAAAAGAACTAGATGGCATCATCATCAATAACCTTAAAAACGTCTACTACTTGACTGGTTTTTGGGGCTCAAACGGAACAGTCTTCATCAGCCGTGACCGTCAGGTCTTGGTGACAGACTCTCGCTATATCATTGCAGCCAAGCAAGAAACCAGTGGTTTTGAGATTGTGGCTGACCGTGATGAATTGGCTGTTATTGCAGGGATTGTTAAGGACATGGGCTTGTCTCGAATCGGTTTTGAGGACGAGATTTCTGTCTCTTATTATCACCGTATGCAGGCAGCCTTTGAAGGAATTGACTTACTTCCACAAACTCAGTTTGTTGAAGGTCTTCGTATGATTAAGGATGAAGCGGAGATTGCAGCTATTCGCAAGGCTTGTTCTATCTCAGACCAAGCTTTCCGCGATGCGCTTGACTTTATTAAGCCAGGAAAGACTGAAATTGAGATTGCCAACTTCCTTGACTTCCGCATGCGTGAGTTGGGAGCATCTGGCTTATCTTTTGATACGATTCTAGCTAGCGGTATCAACTCTTCCAAACCCCATGCTCATCCTATGCACAAACCAGTGGAGCTAGGAGAAGCCATTACTATGGACTTCGGTTGCCTTTATGACCACTATGTCAGTGATATGACACGGACTATCTACTTGGGGCATGTTAGCGACGAGCAAGCAGAGATTTACAATACGGTTTTGAAAGCCAACCAAGCCTTGATTGACCAGGCTAAAGCAGGATTAGGTTTCCGTGACTTTGACAAAATTCCTCGTGATATTATCATCGAGGCAGGTTATGGCGACTACTTTACCCACGGTATCGGACACGGTATTGGACTGGATATCCATGAGGAACCATACTTTAGCCAAACTTCTACAGAAACTATTAAGGCAGGTATGGCCTTGACAGACGAGCCGGGTATTTATATTGAAGGTAAATATGGTGTTCGTATCGAGGATGATATTCTGATTACAGAAACAGGTTGTGAATTGTTGACCCTGGCTCCAAAAGAGTTGATAGTCATTTAAGAGTTAAACAACTCAAATGATTGACTTTTAAATTTTAAAAGTTTATACTGAAAAACGAAAACGGTAGGTGAGGCTACCATAGGGATACGGATGACTACCGCAAAGCAGTGGAGACACTACTCGTTGGTCAACAGTTCTGGTCGCGAAGGCCAAGACTAAGCTCATTTCATTGCCCTATGGAGTTAAAGCTTGAACGAAAAACAGATAATTAGTTTTTTAATCCTGCCATTTTATGGTGGGATTTTCTACTGTTTAAAACAAAGAAAGGAGACAGACGATGCAAATTGACGACCATCCGGAACCGCACATACACAGCCAATCGCTGATTTGTGTCGTTCTGCCCTTATAAAGTGATTGGTCTCTGTGTATGAAACACATTATTCATACAGATAGGAGAAACCAATGAAAACAACAAAAGAAAGATTAGCAACAGCTATTCAAGTCCCTTTAGACGAGAGTCTAACTTTTTATCATACCAGTTTAAACGGTTTGACAGAGGAACAAGTCGAAAAAAATCGTGCCCTATATGGCGAAAACACCATTACCAAAGGTCAAGAAGATTCGATTTTGAAAAAGATTTACGAATCTATTATCAATCCATTTACAATCATCTTACTGGTCATCGCCGTGATTTCCTTAGTGACCAATGTCTGGTTGGCAAAACCAGGTCAAGAAGATCCGACGACTTCCATTATCATCGTTGTCCTAGTCCTCATTTCTGGAGGCATTCGATTTGTCCAAGAACTCCGCAGTGATAAGGCAGCCACCAATCTTTCAAAAATGATTGTCAACACAGCGACTGTCATTCGTCAAGGAGAAATCCAAGAAGTACCTATCGATGACTTGGTAGTAGGTGACGTGGTTAAATTAAGCGCTGGAGATATGATTCCAGCAGATCTTCTTTTATTTGAGTCGCGCGATTTCTTTGTCCAACAGTCGGGTTTGACAGGCGAAAGTGATTCTGTTGAAAAATTGGCCTTGACCAAGGTAACAGTTCAACAATCTGATAGTCTGCTAGAAGCCGAATCCTTGGCTTTTATGGGAACCAATGTATTATCTGGTAGTGCCAAGGCCTTGGTTTTGGCGGTTGGTGATGATACCATGATGGGGGCCATCGAGCAGACTCTGAACACCTACGACGAGCCCACTTCGTTTGAACGAGAGATGAACAGTATCTCTTGGCTCTTGATTCGCTTGATGTTGGTCATGGTGCCCATCGTTTTCTTGTCTAATGGCTTGACAGATGGAGATTGGTTAGAAGCTGGCGTATTTGCTTTGAGTGTTGGTGTTGGATTGACACCTGAGATGCTTCCTATGATTATTACCGCTAGCCTAGCAAAAGGCTCCATTATCATGGCCAAGGAAAAAGTGGTTATCAAGAAACTCAATGCCATACAGGACTTAGGGGCGATTGATATCTTATGTACAGATAAGACAGGGACTCTAACCCAAGACGAAATCGTTCTAGAATATCCCTTGGATATCCACGGACGCTTGGATTTGACCGTCTTGAGACGAGCTTATCTCAATTCCTACTTTCAAACTGGCTTGAAAAATTTGATGGACAGAGCCATTATCAAACGGACTGAAAAGGAAGCCAAAGAACACGCCCTCTTGCAAAATCTGTCTCAAACTTTTCAAAAAATAGATGAATTGCCCTTTGATTTTGAACGTAGACGGATGAGTGTTATCGTCAAGGATGAACACGAAGTTGTTAGTTTGGTAACTAAAGGTGCCCTAGAGGAAATGTTGACGATTTCCAGTCATGCGGAATATCAAGGAGTGATTACTCCCTTGACATATGCTATTAGAGAAGAAATATTAGCGGAAGTCCGACAACTCAATCAACAAGGTTTGCGTGTCTTGGGAGTGGCCTATAAGTCTGGTTTGAGGGAAGGTCATGCCTATACAGTTGATGATGAAGGGGATATGATTCTAACTGGTTATTTAGCCTTCCTAGATCCTCCTAAACCATCTGCAGCACCAGCAATTAAGGCTTTGTTAGAACATGGAGTTCAAACAAAGATTTTAACGGGAGACAACGAAAAAGTTACCCAAGCCGTCTGTGAAAAGGTTGGTTTAGATATCAATCAGATGCTGTTGGGGTCTGAAATTGATCAGATGAGTGATCAAGAATTGGCCCAAGCTGTAGAGGAGGTAACCGTCTTCGCCAAACTTTCTCCTGACCAAAAAGCACGGATTATTTTGCAATTTAAGGCTAATGGTCATGCTGTCGGCTATATGGGAGATGGAATCAATGATGCTCCTTCTATGAAAGTTGCAGATGTGGGGATTTCTGTTGATACAGCAGTAGATATTGCCAAAGAAACAGCTGATGTTATCCTACTTGATAAGGATCTCATGGTGCTTGAAAAAGGACTTGTTGAAGGTCGTAAGGTCTATGCAAATATGACCAAATATATCAAGATGACAGTGAGTTCTAATTTTGGGAATATCTTGTCCCTGTTGGTCTCTGGAATCTTTTTACCCTTTTTACCAATGGCACCAGTCCATTTGATTATCCTAAATCTAGTCTATGATTTGTCTTGTATTGCTTTGCCTTTTGATAAGGTGGACAAAGATTTTTTGAGAAATCCGCATACCTGGGAAGCCAAGTCTATCACACGTTTCATGGTCTGGATGGGGCCGATATCTTCTGCCTTTGATATTTTGACCTTTATTTTGCTCTATTTTATCATTGTACCCATGACGACAGGTCATGCCTATGTTCATGGAGCAGAGTCGGCCGTAGGCTTTATTGTCTTGTTCCAGACAGGTTGGTTTATCGAGTCTATGTGGTCACAAACTATGGTTATCCATATGCTGCGTTCAGCTAAAATTCCCTTTCTACAAAGTCGTCCAGCTTGGTTAGTCCTTGTGACAACCTTATTGGCTGCAGCCTTTGTGACCTTCCTTCCCTACAGTCCACTAGCTAGCCTTCTCCATTTAACTCCTTTAAAACCGATTTATTTCATCTTTTTACTTTTCATCATTACTTTGTATATGATTAGCGTGACAGTTGTGAAAAAAATCTATATCAAGAAATATAAAGAATGGCTGTAAATTTCATTTTGTCAAGAAAAAAGTACGAAAATGACGAAAAAAGTCAAAAAAATTTAAAAATAGGTCGCAAGTCGGATGTTTTTTATGGTATAATAGACTAAACTGATAGTAACATGTAGCGAAAGGGGTAGGTACATGATTAAAATTTATACAGTCTCAAGTTGTACTAGCTGTAAAAAAGCAAAAACCTGGCTCAATGCCCACCAGTTAAGTTATAAAGAACAAAACCTTGGTAAAGAAGGAATTACGAGAGAAGAATTACTGGATATTCTAACCAAAACAGATAACGGAATAGCCAGCATCGTTTCATCTAAAAATCGCTATGCCAAAGCCCTTGGAGTGGATATTGAAGATTTGAGTGTCAATGAAGTCCTCAATCTGATTATGGAAACACCGAGAATTTTAAAGAGCCCAATTCTTGTAGATGAAAAACGCCTGCAAGTTGGCTATAAGGAAGACGATATTCGTGCCTTCCTACCACGCTCTGTCCGTAATGTAGAAAATGCAGAAGCACGTTTGCGTGCGGCTCTATAAACATCAAGGCTGGGAGCAATTCTCAGTCTTGTTCTATTTTAATCTGATTTAATCTGAAAAAGAAAGAAGAAAGAAATGAAAAAAATTGTTCTTGTTAGTCTAGCTTTCCTTTTTGTCCTGGCTGGTTGTGGGCAGAAAAAAGAAACTGCAACAGCTACAAAAACAGAAAAGGATACGCTTCAGTCGGCATTGCCAGTTATTGAGAATGCAGAGAAGAATACAGTTGTGACCAAGACTTTGGTCTTGCCAAAGTCAGATGATGGTAGCCAGCAAACCCAAACCATTACATACAAAGACAAGACTTTTTTGAGCCTAACCATTCAACAAAAACGTCCAGTATCTGATGAGTTGAAGACCTACATTGACCAACATGGAGTGGAGGAAACTCAAAAAGCTCTTCTTGAGGCGGAAGATAAGGATCAATCTATTATAGAAGCACGTAAATTGGCAGGCTTTAAGCTTGAAACCAAATTATTGAGTGCAACAGAACTTCAAACAACGACCAGTTATGATTTTCAAGCTTTGGATGTCAAGAAGGCTTCTCAGACTGAATATCTGAAGAATATTGGTTTAGAAAATCTCTTGAAGAATGAACCAAGCAAATATATTTCAGACAGACTGGCAAATGGTGCGACAGAACAGTAGAAAATCCAAATAAATAGACTGCATGAATTGTAGAAGGTAAGGAATTATGCTATAATGGTACTATTCTAAGGAAAGAGGGTGTTAGAATGGGATTTACTGAAGAAACAGTACGTTTTAAACTGGACGATTCCAATAAAAAAGAAATTAGCGAAACTTTGACTGATGTCTATGCTTCGTTGAACGATAAGGGCTACAACCCAATTAACCAAATCGTAGGTTACGTATTGAGTGGAGACCCTGCCTACGTTCCTCGTTATAATAATGCACGAAATCAAATCCGTAAGTATGAGCGTGATGAAATCGTTGAGGAATTGGTCCGCTACTACCTTAAAGGACAAGGAGTCGATCTATAACCTATGAGAATTATGGGATTGGACGTCGGTTCGAAAACGGTAGGGGTGGCTATTAGTGATCCACTCGGTTTTACAGCTCAAGGACTTGAAATCATCCAAATTAATGAGGAACAAGGCCAATTTGGTTTTGACCGCGTTAAGGAGTTGGTTGATACTTACAAGGTGGAACGATTTGTAGTGGGTTTGCCTAAAAACATGAACAATACAAGCGGACCGCGCGTGGAAGCTAGTCAAGCCTACGGAGCAAAGCTAGAAGAGCTTTTTGGTTTACCAGTAGATTATCAAGATGAACGCTTGACAACAGTTGCTGCAGAGCGTATGTTGATTGAACAAGCAGATATCAGTCGCAATAAGCGCAAGAAAGTCATTGATAAGTTAGCAGCTCAGCTGATTTTACAAAATTATTTAGATAGAAAATTTTAATATAAGGAGAGGCTATGTCACACGATCATAACCACGAACACGAAGAACGTGAACTAATCACACTAGTAGATGAGCAAGGAAACGAAACCTTGTTTGAAATCCTTTTGACCATTGACGGAAAAGAAGAATTTGGTAAAAACTATGTTCTTCTAGTACCAGTTAACGCAGAAGAAGACGAAGACGGACAAGTTGAAATCCAAGCTTACTCATTCATCGAAAACGAAGATGGAACAGAAGGCGAATTGCAACCAATCCCAGAAGACTCAGAAGACGAATGGAACATGATTGAAGAAGTCTTCAATAGTTTTATGGAGGAGTAAAAATATCCGGGGGATATTTTTACCCCAGCTCCTTGAAACAAAAGAGAGCTGGTAAGTCCGGGGGACGTTTTTAGCCCTGCTTTTAGAAAAAAGAAAGAGCAGGCAGTCTGGGAGACTGTATCACCCCAACTCCTAGAAATTGGAAGAGTTGGACCATCCAGTGGACGTTTTTACCCCACGTTAAAATTTATAGTAGCTAGTTATTAGCTAACCAGGTAAGAGGTCGGGACGAAAATCCTGACCTTGTTTTTATTAGTCATCATGCTTTGTCGCGGTAATTGATTGGATTTTTGTCAAGGAGATATATATGTTTGAAGTAGAAGAATGGCTTCATAGTCGGATTGGTTTGAATTTTCGGTCAGGCTTGAGCCGAATGCAACAAGCGGTGGATTTGTTAGGAAATCCCGAGAAGTCTTACCCTATTATCCATGTGACAGGAACTAATGGGAAAGGCTCTACCATTGCTTTTATGAGAGAGTTATTCATGGGACATGGCAAAAAAGTTGCGACTTTTACCTCCCCTCATATTGTCTCCATCAATGACCGAATCTGCATTAATGGGGAACCAATAGCTGATGCAGACTTTATCCGTTTAGCTGAGCAGGTCAAGGAGATGGAAAAGACGCTTCTGCAAACTCATGACCAGTTGTCTTTTTTTGAATTGCTGACCTTGATTGCTTTCCTCTATTTTAGGGAGCAAGAGGTGGATTTGGTTCTACTAGAAGTGGGAATTGGTGGCTTACTTGACACGACCAATGTGGTAACTGGAGAGATTGCTGTCATCACCTCCATTGGGCTTGACCATCAGGAGACCTTGGGCGATAGTCTAAAAGCAATCGCAGAGCAGAAAGCTGGTATTTTCAAGGCTAGTAAGAAGGCAGTGGTTGCTAAGCTGGCTCCAGAAGCTAGGCTTGTTTGTCAGAAAAAAGCTGAATCTTTAGCTGTTGACCTTTATCAGACAGGTCAAGATTTTTCAATGCTAAAGGGTGATTTTTCAAGTTCTTTGGGGAATTTTCCACATCTGAAAATAGGATTGGAAGGAGCCTATCAGCAGGAAAATGCGGCCTTGGCGCTACAAGCATTTCTTCTCTTTATGAGAGAATGGAAGGATATTGTTGATGGGCAGGCTATAAGGCAGGCATTGGAGAAGACTCATTGGGCTGGCCGTTTGGAGTGTATTCGTCCGCAGATTTACTTGGACGGTGCTCATAATCTTCCTGCCTTGACTCGCCTGGTGGAGTTTATCAAAGAAAAAGAGCAGGAAGGTTATCGTCCTCAAATCCTATTTGGAGCCTTGAAACGTAAGGATTATCAAGGGATGCTGGGTTATCTGACTGAAAATTTGCCTCAGGTGGAACTCAAGGTGACTGGTTTTGACTATCAAGGTTCTTTAGATGAGACGGATGTAACAGGTTACGATGTGATTTTTTCTTACCGAGAATTTATTAGCAGTTTTGAAGCAAGGGCAGACGCGCAGGACTTGTTGTTCATTACAGGGTCTCTCTATTTTATATCAGAAGTACGGAGTCACCTACAGGAGCATGAGCAGATAAATTGACCTCCTTTTTTGAACTTGTTATACTAGGGGAACTGCCAGTTAGAAGAAAATTGCTCTAAATTGGTAGAAGAAAGGAAGTTCATCATGAAATTAAAAACATTCACACTTTCTCTTGCTTCTCTAGCAAGTCTTAGTCTCTTAGTAGCTTGTTCACAGAGAGCTCAACAGGTTCAACAACCAGCAGCTCAACAGCAAACACAACAAACTCAGCAATCGCAACCTGCTGCTTCATCTTCAACACAAAATAGCAACCAGGCAGCAACAAGTTCTTCACAAAATACAGTTACAGCCCAACCAACTAATATTGATGGAACTTATACTGGTCAGGATGACGGAGACCGTATCACTTTAGTGGTAACTGGAACTACTGGTACATGGACTGAGCTCGAATCTGACGGGGATCAGAAAGTCAAACAGGTTACATTTGATGCAACAAATCAACGCATGATTATTGGCGATGATGCTAAAATTTACACTGTAAACGGGAATCAAATCGTTGTAGATGATATGGATAGAGACCCATCGGATCAAATCGTTTTATCAAAATAGACTAGGAGGAGACCGGATTTTTCGGTCTCTTTTGCTTTTAGTCAGAAAAATGATCATAAATACTTGCCTTCTGTCGAATACCTGAGTTATACTAGTATCAATTACCTGTTTTTAGCATTCAAAATATCAAGGAGGGGATATGAAATATAGGAAATTTCAATTGTTGATGTCCAAGTATGGCTTTAGTCTTTCGATTATGCTACTTGAACTTTCTCTTGTTTTTGGTCTCTTTCTTTATTTAGGGCGCATGGCCCCTATTTTATGGATTATTGTCTTGATCTTTATGAGTATGGCAACTATTGTCGCAATTGTTAATCGCTCCATGGCGCCTGAAAGCAAAGTAATGTGGCTAGTGGTGACTTTTGTTCCTGTCATTGGCCCCCTGCTCTATCTGATGTTTGGTGAAAGGCGATTATCCAAAAAAGAAATCAAGCAGTTGGACAGACTTGGTTCCATGCATTTTCGGGAGGATAACAGTAAAGCACTCCGCCAGAAATTGAAGGAAGATGATAAGGCAGCTTACGGAGTTATCAAATCTTTGTTGAGTATGGATAGCAATGCTGATGTGTATGATCGAACCGACTCACAATTCTTTTCTTCAGGTGAAAGCATGTGGCAACATATGCTGGAAGATCTCAAGAAAGCTGAAAAGTTTATCTTTTTAGAGTATTATATTGTTGAAGAAGGTCTGATGTGGAATAGTATACTAGATATACTAGAGCAAAAGGCAGCTCAGGGTGTCGAGGTCAAGATGCTCTATGATGATATCGGTTGTATGGCGACTTTACCTGGGGATTATACTATTCAGCTTCGTAGTCTAGGAATAGAGGTCCATAAGTTTAATAAGGTGATTCCTCGTTTGACAGTAGCTTATAATAATCGGGACCATCGTAAAATCCTTGTCATAGATGGTCAGGTAGCTTATACAGGAGGGATTAACTTAGCTGATGAGTACATCAATCATGTAGAACGCTTTGGTTATTGGAAGGATAGTGGGATTCGCTTAGATGGCCCTGGTGTCAAGGCTCTAACCCGTCTCTTTTTGATGACTTGGTACATCAATCGTGGGGAAATCAGCGATTTTGACCAGTATCACTTGGAAAATCAGCCTTGTTCTGGCCAAGGGCTCTGCATTCCTTACGGTAGTGGACCCAAGCCCATCTTCCGTACCCAGGTAGGGAAAAAAGTCTATCAAAGTTTGATTAATCAGGCCACTGATTCAGTCTATATTACAACACCCTATCTGATTATTGACTATGACTTAACAGAGAGTATTAAAAATGCAGCTATGAGGGGTGTTGATATCCGCATTGTAACACCTTTCATTCCAGATAAAAAATTAATCCAACTCATTACAAGAGGAGCTTATTCGGATTTGTTATCGGTAGGAGTAAGAATTTTTGAGTATAGTCCCGGCTTCATCCACAGTAAACAAATCTTAGTGGATAAGGACTTTGCTGCAGTTGGAACCATTAACTTAGATTATAGAAGTTTACTTCACCACTACGAAAATGCAGTCTTGCTATATAAAACAGAATCAATCACGGAGATTCAAAAAGATTTTGAGGAGATTTTTTCAGTATCGCAAGAAATTTTTACTCATACTATAAAAAATAGCTGGTATCAAAAATTGATTAAGGAAATTGCCCAGTTATTTGCCCCAATCTTATAAGAAATCTAGAACTGAGGACACAAACCAGTCCTATTTTTCTTGTCTTTTACGAATAAGAAGATATAGGGGGGAACGATGCTGACTCAGAAAGAATTGAACTATATCACGACATTTAAACAGACACATTTACACCGATTTCGAGAAATTGAAACCTTTGTGAAACTATGTAAAAAATCACTCAAACAGCCATCGCAAGCTGACAATTCAAGGTCTTTTTGATATACTAAGACAGACAAACTGAATAGGAGAAACGACATGGCTGTATATGGCAGAATCGAAGAAGTATCCGAAACGATACAGAGTAATGAAATTGAAAATAGACTGGATAGGAACTTTGAATCTCATGTAGAAAAAGAAGAGCAGGTAGCTTTCCCGTTCTTCAGACTCATCATTGGAAGTACGATTGTAACGGTTTTTTCTGTGGTGGTTCCTTTACTTTTAGATATGGTAAGTCCCTCTCAGGCGCAGGATTTGTATATTGGGTGGGCTTTGCATCAGGGAGGACAGCTATACAGTAGTTATTATGCTGGTCAAGGTCTTCTTTATTATTTACTACTTTACATTACCCAAGGAGGCATTCTTTTTGCCTTGGTAGAATGGCTAGCCCTCTTAGGAGGAGGCTACTTCCTCTTTTCTTCAACCGACAATTTGACAGGGCAAAGGGATCAAGCTAAGCAACTCCTAACGATATTTTATATTTTGGTATCTGGTATAGGTTTTGGAGGAGGCTATGCTACGATTTTAGCTCTTCCATTCTTATTTGCAGGCTTTTCTTTAGTAGCGCGTTATCTATCAAATCCTAACCATGACAAGGGATTTCTACGTTTGGGGATTTTCTTAGCTCTATCATTTTTCATAGAGCCCCTTACAAGCCTTCTCTTTACTGTAGTAGTAATGATAGGTTTATTTGTCTTTAATGTTGGACATGGACGCTTTATACATGGGATTTATCAATTTTTTGCGGCAGCACTTGGTTTCTCTCTCCTATTTTATCCTTTAGGCTACTATGTCATCATTTCAGGAGGTTTTGGAGAGGCTTTAAGTAGATTTTTGTATCCATTTACTTCCATGCGTATTTTTGCTAATCCCCAGTTAGTAGAGAATGCTTTATTTTATGGTCTATTAACCTTTGGATTAGGAGCTTTCATTCTTATTTTTCTCGGTTTGTTCCAAACTAAAGCATCTAGATTATATGTCATCTCAGTACCAGCTAGCTTTGTTTTCTTATTTGTACTAGCCTTGTTGCTTTTTTCTCAAGAACCTCTTCACGGTTCGCGTTGGATTCTAATCCTTCCATTTTTACTCCTTCTTTTGATAACCAGTATTCGTGGGGAACACTCGGGAAGAATAGCACGTCGTCGGAGAAGAGAGGAAGTTCCAACTTTATGGAAAAAATTTATGAAGGGAAATCTCTACCTACCGATTCTAGTAGTGGTTTATCTAATTGCAGTTCCTTTTGTAGCTCGTTTTGTCTTGCATCCAGCTTCGTATGAAGAACAACATCAAGTAGTAGATAGAGTCAAACAAGAGACAAGTGAGGGGGACCAAATCTATATCTGGGATTCTCATGTTCAGATCTATAAGGAAAGCCAGCGTTTGGCTGGATCCATGTTCCCATCGCCTCTTCTTTACATGAGTACAGAAGAAAACAAAACTACCTTGATCAATGACTTGAAAGAAAAACAACCCAAGATGATTGTGGTGAATGACAAGGTGGAAGTCTGGTCTGAAGTAGAAACAATCTTGAAAGAAAATTACCAACAAGTAAAGACCGATTACTCAGAGTTTAAAGTTTATAAAATTAAATAAGAAAATCAATATCTTGTGTATTTTTAAAAAAATTAGGATTTTTAACACAAGATATTGATTTTTCTTTTTAGAGTGGTATAATACTTTTTAGAAAGAACATTTTAGAAAAGAGCATGCATATGATTGCACTAGAAGAAAAAATTACAACCCTACCAACCCTTTTCGTTGAAAAACGAGATGGGAGACGTGTTGTGTTTGATGTGGACAAGATTGACAAGGCTCTCCACAAGGCGGCAGACAAGGTTATGGACGTGACACCCTTAGTCGAAAAGCGCCTAAATGCTCTGACTGAGCGTATTGTCACAGAAATTCATAGTCGCTTTCCAAAGGGAGTTAAGATTTACGAAATTCAAAATATCGTAGAACATGAACTCCTTGAAGCCAAAGAATATGCGCTAGCTGAGGAATATATCACTTATCGGACACAGAGGGATTTTGAGCGCTCAAAAGCGACAGATATCAACTTTAGCATCCATAAACTTCTCAACAAAGACCAGGCAGTTGTCAATGAAAATGCTAATAAAGACAGTGATGTCTTTAACACCCAGCGCGATTTGACAGCAGGCATTGTTGGGAAATCAATCGGACTGCAAATGCTTCCTAAGCATGTAGCCAATGCCCACCAAAAGGGGGATATCCACTATCATGATTTGGACTACAGCCCCTATACACCTATGACCAACTGCTGTTTGATTGATTTCAAGGGTATGCTGGACAATGGTTTTAAGATTGGAAATGCAGAGGTAGAGAGTCCTAAATCTATCCAGACTGCAACAGCCCAGATTTCCCAAATCATCGCCAACGTTGCTTCTAGCCAGTACGGAGGTTGTTCAGCTGACCGCATCGATGAAGTTTTGGCGCCTTATGCAGAGAAGAATTACCAAAAACACCTCAAGGATGCAGAAGAATGGGTTTTGCCTGAAAAACGGGAAGATTACGCTTGGAAGAAAACGCAAAAGGACATCTACGATGCCATGCAATCTTTAGAGTATGAAATCAATACTCTCTTCACTTCAAACGGACAAACACCTTTTACTTCGCTAGGTTTTGGTCTAGGAACCAATCGTTTTGAGCGAGAAATTCAAAAGGCTATTTTAAACATTCGCATTAAGGGTCTTGGTTCAGAACATCGTACAGCTATCTTCCCTAAACTTATCTTCACGCTTAAAAGAGGACTCAACTTAGAGGAAGGGACTCCCAACTACGACATCAAACAGTTGGCTCTTGAGTGTGCAACCAAGCGGATGTACCCAGATGTCTTGTCCTATGATAAGATTATCGAACTGACAGGTTCCTTCAAGGTTCCTATGGGTTGTCGCTCCTTCCTCCAAGGATGGAAGGATGAGAATGGTGTAGAAGTCAATTCAGGTCGGATGAACCTGGGTGTCGTGACAGTTAACTTACCTCGTATCGCCCTCGAGTCTGAGGGCGACATGAATAAGTTCTGGGAAATATTCAACGAACGTATGAATATCGCAGAAGATGCTCTGGTTTACCGTGTCGAACGTACCAAAGAAGCGACACCAGCAAATGCTCCTATCCTCTATCAGTACGGCGCTTTTGGCCATCGTCTAGGTAAAGAAGAAAATGTTGACCAGCTCTTTAAGAATCGTCGAGCGACAGTTTCGCTGGGCTATATCGGCTTGTATGAAGTAGCGACTGTTTTCTTTGGTAACAGCTGGGAAAGTAATCCAGATGCTAAGGAATTCACGCTAGACATCATTCGCGATATGAAACGCCGTGTAGAAGAGTGGTCTGACCAATATGGCTATCATTTCTCTATCTACTCAACACCATCTGAAAGTTTGACAGACCGTTTCTGTCGACTAGATACAGACAAGTTTGGTTCTATTCCTGATATTACAGACAAGGAATACTATACCAACTCTTTCCACTACGATGTTCGTAAAAATCCAACACCGTTTGAAAAACTGGATTTTGAAAAAATCTATCCAGAAGCAGGTGCGTCAGGTGGTTTCATCCATTATTGTGAGTATCCAGTCCTCCAGCAAAATCCCAAGGCCTTGGAAGCTGTGTGGGATTATGCTTATGACCGTGTGGGTTATTTGGGGACCAATACTCCAATTGACCGTTGCTACAAGTGTGATTTTGAAGGGGATTTTGAACCAACTGATAGAGGGTTTGCTTGTCCAAACTGTGGCAATAGTGACCCTAAAACAGTAGACGTTGTTAAACGGACTTGTGGCTATTTAGGCAATCCTCAAGCGAGACCTATGGTTAACGGCCGTCACAAGGAAATCGCTGCGCGTGTCAAACATATGAATGGCTCAACGATTAAAATAGCTGGCCACCAAGTAATAAATTAGAAAGAAATAAAATGGGAAAATATCAATTAGACGATAAGGGGCGCGCACAAGTGACCCGTTATCACGAGAAACACTCTAAAGGTGGAGCTGGTAAGAAAGAACGCTTGCTCAACCTCAAAGAACAATTTTTAAACAAGAATAAGAAGAAATAAAAGTGAGAGTCAGCTCTCGCTTTTATCTTAGTGGGAGGTAAGGATGGAATTACGCAGACCAAGATTAGCAGATAAAGAAACAGTTTTAGAGATGATGGCAGAGTTTGAAAAATATCAGTCGCCTCACGACGGTGGTTTCTGGGATACAGAAAATTTTTCTTACGAGGAATGGTTGGAAAGTAATCAGAATCAGGAAATGGGGATTAATTTGACTGAAGGATGGGTTCCCGCAATTCAGTTAGTAGCTTTTTCTGTGAAAGGTAAAGCAATTGGATTTCTTAATCTCCGGTTGCGCCTCAGTAACTTTCTACTAGAAGAAGGTGGTCACATTGGCTACTCCATTCGTCCATCAGAAAGAGGCAAAGGTTATGCGAAAGAAACTCTTCGTCAGGGCTTGCAAGTTGCTAAGGAAAAGAATATTAAGAAAGCTCTTGTAACCTGTAGCGTGAATAATCCTGCCAGCAGAGTAGTCATTCTAGCAAATGGTGGGCTCCTTGAGGATGTTCGTAATGGAGTTGAGCGTTATTGGATAGAGGTAGCGAATGAATAATCCAAAACCACAAGAATGGAAAAGCGAGGAACTCAGTCAAGGTCGGATTATTGATTACAAGGCCTTTAACTTTGTGGACGGCGAAGGCGTGCGCAACTCTCTCTATGTATCAGGCTGCATGTTTCACTGCGAGGGGTGTTATAATGTAGCGACCTGGTCTTTCAATGCTGGCATTCCCTATACGGCAGAGTTAGAAGAGCAGATTATGGCAGACCTTGCCCAACCCTATGTTCAAGGATTGACCTTGCTGGGAGGAGAACCCTTCCTTAATACAGGAATCCTCTTGCCACTCGTTAAGCGGATTCGGAAGGAATTGTCAGATAAAGATATCTGGTCCTGGACGGGCTATACATGGGAAGAAATGATGTTGGAAACTCCAGACAAATTGGAACTCTTATCGCTAATTGACATCCTTGTAGATGGACGATATGATCGAACTAAGAGAAATCTCATGCTCCAGTTTCGAGGTTCGTCCAATCAACGAATTATCGATGTGCAAAAATCCCTCAAAGGTGGGCAAGTAGTGATTTGGGATAAGCTCAATGACGGAAAAGAAAGCTATGAACAGGTGAAGAGAGAGTAACTTTTTTCCATAGAATATTTAAATAAATGACCTATCAAAAAAGAAAACATTTTCATGTTAAAAATTTTAAAAAACAGCAACGAATCCCTTGCAATCGCAGGGGCTTTGTGTTATTCTATTATGGTGCTGTAAATTACAGTCTTAGCTTTGATGCAAGAGGTTGCGACACGCTCGGTTGCATTGCCACGCAACACCGCGTCGGTTTTCTTGTGGAGCTAGCCTATTATCTTAAATAGACGAAAAGGAGAAAAAGATGGCAAACAAAAAAATCCGTATCCGTTTGAAAGCTTACGAACACCGTACGCTTGATACAGCGGCTGCAAAAATCGTAGAATCAGCTACTCGTACAGGTGCACAAGTTGCGGGTCCAATCCCACTTCCAACTGAACGTAGCCTCTACACAATCATTCGTGCGACTCACAAATATAAAGACTCTCGCGAACAATTTGAAATGCGTACACACAAACGTTTGATCGATATCGTTAACCCAACTCAAAAAACAGTTGATGCTTTGATGAAATTGGATCTTCCAAGTGGTGTAAACGTAGAAATCAAACTTTAATCTAAAGCTTGATACCTTGAGCATAAAAAACGCTCGTTAAAAACTTTTTGAATAAAAAATATAGAAAAGGAACTATTTTCTCATGACAAAAGGAATCTTAGGGAAAAAAGTGGGAATGACTCAAATCTTCACTGAAGCTGGCGAATTGATCCCTGTAACAGTTATTGAAGCAACTCCAAACGTTGTTCTTCAAGTTAAAACTGTTGAAACAGACGGATACAACGCTATCCAAGTTGGTTTCGATGACAAACGCGAAGTATTGAGCAACAAACCTGCTAAAGGACATGTAGCGAAAGCTAACACGGCTCCTAAGCGCTTCATTCGTGAATTCAAAAACGTTGAAGGCTTGGAAGTTGGTGCTGAAATTACAGTTGAAACATTCGCAGCTGGAGACGTTGTTGACGTAACTGGTACTTCTAAAGGTAAAGGTTTCCAAGGTGTTATCAAGCGCCACGGACAATCACGTGGACCAATGGCTCACGGTTCTCGTTACCACCGTCGTCCAGGTTCAATGGGACCTGTTGCACCTAACCGCGTATTCAAAGGTAAAAACCTTGCAGGACGTATGGGTGGCGACCGCGTAACAATTCAAAACCTTGAAGTTGTACAAGTTGTTCCAGAAAAGAACGTTATCCTTATCAAAGGTAACGTACCAGGTGCTAAGAAATCTCTTATCACTATCAAATCAGCAGTTAAAGCTGGTAAATAATAAAGAAAGGGGAAATCAGTCATAATGGCAAACGTAACATTATTTGACCAAACTGGTAAAGAAGCTGGCCAAGTTGTTCTTAACGATGCAGTATTTGGTATTGAACCAAATGAATCAGTTGTGTTTGATGTGATCATCAGCCAACGCGCAAGCCTTCGTCAAGGAACACACGCTGTTAAAAACCGCTCTGCAGTATCAGGTGGTGGACGCAAACCATGGCGTCAAAAAGGAACTGGACGTGCTCGTCAAGGTTCTATCCGCTCACCACAATGGCGTGGTGGTGGTGTTGTCTTCGGACCAACTCCACGTTCATATGGCTACAAACTTCCACAAAAAGTTCGTCGCCTAGCTCTTAAATCAGTTTACTCTGAAAAAGTTGCTGAAAACAAATTCGTAGCTGTAGACGCTCTTTCATTTACAGCTCCAAAAACTGCTGAATTTGCAAAAGTTCTTGCAGCATTGAGCATCGATTCTAAAGTTCTTGTTATCCTTGAAGAAGGAAATGAATTCGCAGCTCTTTCAGCTCGTAACCTTCCAAACGTGAAAGTTGCAACTGCTACAACTGCAAGTGTTCTTGACATCGCAAATAGCGACAAACTTCTTGTCACACAAGCAGCTATCTCTAAAATCGAGGAGGTTCTTGCATAATGAATTTGTATGATGTTATCAAAAAACCTGTCATCACTGAAAGCTCAATGGCTCAACTTGAAGCAGGGAAATATGTATTTGAAGTTGACACTCGTGCACACAAACTTTTGATCAAGCAAGCTGTTGAAGCTGCTTTCGAAGGTGTTAAAGTTGCAAATGTTAACACAATCAACGTAAAACCAAAAGCTAAACGTGTTGGACGTTACACTGGTTTTACTAACAAAACTAAAAAAGCTATCATCACACTTACAGCTGATTCTAAAGCAATCGAGTTGTTTGCTGCTGAAGCTGAATAATCTAAGGAGGAAATATCGTGGGAATTCGTGTTTATAAACCAACAACAAACGGTCGCCGTAATATGACTTCTTTGGATTTCGCTGAAATCACAACAAGCACTCCTGAAAAATCATTGCTTGTTGCATTGAAGAGCAAGGCTGGTCGTAACAACAACGGTCGTATCACAGTTCGTCACCAAGGTGGTGGACACAAACGTTTCTACCGTTTGGTTGACTTCAAACGTAACAAAGACAACGTTGAAGCGGTTGTTAAAACAATCGAGTACGATCCAAATCGTTCTGCAAACATCGCTCTTGTACACTACACTGACGGTGTGAAAGCATACATCATCGCTCCAAAAGGTCTTGAAGTAGGTCAACGTATCGTTTCAGGTCCAGAAGCAGATATCAAAGTCGGAAACGCTCTTCCACTTGCTAACATCCCAGTTGGTACTTTGATCCACAACATCGAGTTGAAACCAGGTCGTGGTGGTGAATTGGTACGTGCTGCTGGAGCATCTGCTCAAGTATTGGGTTCTGAAGGTAAATACGTTCTTGTTCGTCTTCAATCAGGTGAAGTTCGTATGATTCTTGGAACTTGCCGTGCTACAGTTGGTGTTGTCGGAAACGAACAACATGGACTTGTAAACCTTGGTAAAGCAGGACGTAGCCGTTGGAAAGGTATCCGCCCAACAGTTCGTGGTTCTGTAATGAACCCTAACGATCACCCACACGGTGGTGGTGAAGGTAAAGCACCAGTTGGTCGTAAAGCGCCATCTACTCCATGGGGCAAACCTGCTCTTGGTCTTAAAACTCGTAACAAGAAAGCGAAATCTGACAAACTTATCGTTCGTCGTCGCAACGAGAAATAATATTAAACTAGTCGCTTAAGCGACTAGTAAATCCGCCAGCTCGGTAGCGCTCCATAGGAGCGCAAGCCGCTGTGGTACAACATTTAAAGGAGAAAATATAAAAATGGGACGCAGTCTTAAAAAAGGACCTTTCGTCGATGAGCATTTGATGAAAAAAGTTGAAGCTCAAGCTAACGACGAAAAGAAAAAAGTTATTAAAACTTGGTCACGTCGTTCAACGATCTTCCCAAGTTTCATTGGTTACACTATTGCAGTTTATGACGGACGTAAACACGTACCTGTTTACATCCAAGAAGACATGGTAGGTCACAAACTTGGTGAATTTGCACCAACTCGTACTTACAAAGGTCACGCTGCAGACGACAAGAAAACACGTAGAAAATAAGGAGAACATAAATGGCAGAAATTACTTCAGCTAAAGCAATGGCTCGTACAGTACGTGTTTCACCTCGTAAATCACGTCTTGTTCTTGATAACATCCGTGGTAAAAGCGTAGCCGATGCAATCGCAATTTTGACATTCACTCCAAACAAAGCTGCTGAAATCATCTTGAAAGTTTTGAACTCAGCTGTAGCTAACGCTGAAAACAACTTTGGTTTGGATAAAGCTAACTTGGTAGTATCTGAAGCATTCGCAAACGAAGGACCAACTATGAAACGTTTCCGTCCACGTGCGAAAGGTTCAGCTTCACCAATCAACAAACGTACAGCTCACATCACTGTAGCTGTTGCAGAAAAATAAGGAGGTAAAATCGTGGGTCAAAAAGTACATCCAATTGGTATGCGTGTCGGCATCATCCGTGATTGGGATGCCAAATGGTATGCTGAAAAAGAATACGCGGATTACCTTCATGAAGATCTTGCAATCCGTAAATTCGTTCAAAAAGAACTTGCTGACGCAGCAGTTTCAACCATCGAAATCGAACGCGCAGTAAACAAAGTTAACGTTTCACTTCACACTGCTAAACCAGGTATGGTTATCGGTAAAGGTGGTGCTAACGTTGATGCACTCCGTGCAAAACTTAACAAATTGACTGGAAAACAAGTACACATCAACATCATCGAAATCAAACAACCTGATTTGGATGCTCACCTTGTAGGTGAAGGTATTGCTCGTCAATTGGAGCAACGTGTTGCTTTCCGTCGTGCACAAAAACAAGCAATCCAACGTGCAATGCGTGCTGGAGCTAAAGGAATCAAAACTCAAGTATCAGGTCGTTTGAATGGTGCAGATATCGCCCGTGCTGAAGGATACTCTGAAGGAACTGTTCCGCTTCACACACTTCGTGCAGATATCGATTACGCTTGGGAAGAAGCAGATACTACATACGGTAAACTCGGTGTTAAAGTATGGATCTACCGTGGTGAAGTTCTTCCAGCTCGCAAAAACACTAAAGGAGGTAAATAACCAATGTTAGTACCTAAACGTGTTAAACACCGTCGTGAATTCCGTGGAAAAATGCGCGGTGAAGCAAAAGGTGGAAAAGAAGTAGCATTCGGTGAATACGGTCTTCAAGCTACAACTAGCCACTGGATCACTAACCGCCAAATCGAAGCTGCTCGTATCGCCATGACTCGTTACATGAAACGTGGTGGTAAAGTTTGGATTAAAATCTTCCCACACAAATCATACACTGCTAAAGCTATCGGTGTGCGTATGGGATCTGGTAAAGGGGCACCTGAAGGTTGGGTAGCACCAGTTAAACGTGGTAAAGTGATGTTCGAAATCGCTGGTGTATCTGAAGAGATCGCTCGCGAAGCGCTTCGTCTTGCTAGCCACAAATTGCCAGTTAAATGTAAATTCGTAAAACGTGAAGCAGAATAAGGAGAAGGCATGAAACTTAATGAAGTAAAAGAATTTGTTAAAGAACTTCGTGGTCTTTCTCAAGAAGAACTCGCGAAGCGCGAAAACGAATTGAAAAAAGAATTGTTTGAACTTCGTTTCCAAGCTGCTACTGGTCAATTGGAACAAACAGCTCGCTTGAAAGAAGTTAAAAAACAAATCGCTCGTATCAAAACAGTTCAATCTGAAGCGAAATAATAGACTAGGGAAGGAGAAATTTCAATGGAACGCAATAATCGTAAAGTTCTTGTTGGACGTGTTGTATCTGACAAAATGGACAAGACAATCACAGTTGTAGTTGAAACAAAACGTAACCACCCAGTCTATGGTAAACGTATTAACTACTCTAAAAAATACAAAGCTCATGATGAAAACAATGTTGCCAAAGAAGGCGATATCGTACGTATCATGGAAACTCGTCCGCTTTCAGCTACAAAACGTTTCCGTCTTGTAGAAGTTGTTGAAGAAGCGGTCATCATCTAATCAAACCTGAAAGGAGAAAACTGAAATGATTCAAACAGAAACTCGTTTGAAAGTCGCAGACAACAGCGGTGCTCGCGAAATCTTGACTATCAAAGTTCTTGGTGGTTCAGGACGTAAATTTGCAAACATCGGTGATGTTATCGTGGCATCTGTAAAACAAGCTACTCCTGGTGGTGCGGTTAAAAAAGGTGACGTTGTTAAAGCAGTTATCGTTCGTACTAAATCAGGTGCTCGTCGTGCTGATGGTTCATACATCAAATTTGACGAAAACGCAGCAGTTATCATCCGTGAAGATAAAACTCCTCGCGGAACACGTATCTTTGGCCCAGTTGCACGTGAATTGCGTGAAGGTGGCTTCATGAAGATCGTGTCACTTGCTCCAGAAGTACTTTAATTTTTAGAAACAAACTAGTCCCCTGGATTTACCTCCAGGGTGCCCTTATGGGCGTAAGAAAAATCAAGGAGAAATCTAATGTTTGTAAAAAAAGGCGACAAAGTTCGCGTAATCGCTGGTAAAGATAAGGGAACAGAAGCTGTTGTCCTTACTGCCCTTCCAAAAGTAAACAAAGTTATCGTTGAAGGTGTTAACATCGTTAAGAAACACCAACGTCCAACTAACGAGCTTCCTCAAGGTGGTATCATCGAGAAAGAAGCAGCTATCCACGTATCAAACGTTCAAGTTTTGGACAAAAATGGTGTAGCTGGTCGTGTTGGTTACAAATTTGTAGACGGTAAAAAAGTTCGCTACAACAAAAAATCAGGCGAAGTGCTTGATTAATCACGAAGGAAAGGAGAAGTATAATGGCAAATCGTTTAAAAGAAAAATATCTTAATGAAGTAGTTCCTGCTTTGACAGAACAATTCAACTACTCATCAGTGATGGCTGTGCCTAAAGTAGATAAGATCGTTTTGAACATGGGTGTTGGTGAAGCTGTATCAAACGCTAAAAGCCTTGAAAAAGCTGCGGAAGAATTGGCACTTATCTCAGGTCAAAAACCACTTATCACTAAAGCTAAAAAATCAATCGCCGGCTTCCGTCTTCGTGAAGGTGTTGCGATCGGTGCAAAAGTTACCCTTCGTGGTGAACGTATGTACGAATTCTTGGATAAATTGGTTTCAGTTTCACTTCCACGTGTACGTGACTTCCACGGTGTTCCAACAAAATCATTTGATGGACGCGGAAACTACACACTTGGTGTGAAAGAACAATTGATCTTCCCAGAAATCAACTTCGATGACGTTGACAAAACTCGTGGTCTTGACATCGTTATCGTAACAACTGCTAACACTGACGAAGAGTCACGTGCATTGCTTACAGGCCTTGGAATGCCTTTTGCAAAATAATATAGGAGGTAAATCTAATGGCTAAAAAATCAATGATTGCTAAGAACAAACGTCCAGCGAAGTTCTCTACTCAAGCTTATACTCGTTGTGAAAAATGTGGTCGTCCACATTCAGTTTACCGCAAATTTAAACTTTGCCGTGTTTGCTTCCGTGAATTAGCTTACAAAGGACAAATTCCTGGTGTAACAAAAGCATCTTGGTAATTTAAGATATCAAGGGCGTCAAAACTCTAAGTGAAAATAGGAAACTTGGCGAAGAAACTGAAGTTTCTAGGAAAGTTTATCTTTTTCACACAGAGTTTAGCCCGGGTTCAGTTGGGGGTTCCAATTTGAACACGAGCTACAGCTTTGGCAAAAAAGGCCAATTTTCTTTGGAGCATCGCTCCTGCATCAAATTGCCTATTTTTGCTCTTGCTGTTACGCTTTTTGTATCATGTATTAACTAGCAAGTGCAACTTGCAAACTACTAGTAAGAGGAGAAAAACAAAATGGTTATGACTGACCCAATCGCAGACTTCCTAACTCGTATTCGTAACGCTAACCAAGCTAAACACGAAGTACTTGAAGTACCTGCATCAAATATCAAAAAAGGGATTGCTGAAATCCTTAAACGCGAAGGTTTTGTAAAAAACGTTGAAATCATCGAAGATGACAAACAAGGCATCATCCGTGTATTCCTTAAATACGGACCAAACGGTGAAAAAGTTATCACTAACTTGAAACGTGTTTCTAAACCAGGACTTCGTGTCTACAAAAAACGTGAAGACCTTCCAAAAGTTCTTAACGGACTTGGAATTGCTATCCTTTCAACTTCGGAAGGTTTGCTTACTGATAAAGAAGCACGCCAAAAGAATGTTGGTGGGGAAGTTATCGCTTACGTTTGGTAATATTTAGCTCCCAATTTCTTTGTGACTCTTCGTTATCTTCTCTTGCCTAACCCAAAGTTAAGCCTGCGAGACGATGCCTAGATTCACTTTGAAATTGAAACCTAAATGTTCCTTTAAATCGAGAAATCGATTGAACCCCGTGAAAACTGGCCGTTCTGGCCTGACAATTTAACAGGAGAAAATAAACATGTCACGTATTGGTAATAAAGTTATCGTGTTGCCTGCTGGTGTTGAACTCACTAACAATGACAACGTTGTAACTGTAAAAGGACCTAAAGGAGAACTTACTCGTGAGTTCTCAAAAGATATTGAAATCCGTGTGGAAGGTACTGAAGTAACTCTTCACCGTCCAAACGATTCAAAAGAAATGAAAACTATCCACGGAACTACTCGTGCTCTTTTGAACAACATGGTTGTTGGTGTATCAGAAGGATTCAAGAAAGAACTTGAAATGCGCGGGGTTGGTTACCGTGCACAACTTCAAGGATCTAAACTTGTTTTGGCTGTTGGTAAATCTCATCCAGACGAAGTTGAAGCTCCAGAAGGAATTACTTTTGAACTTCCAAACCCAACAACAATCATTGTTAGCGGAATTTCAAAAGAAGTAGTTGGTCAAACAGCTGCTTACGTACGTAGCCTTCGTTCACCAGAACCATATAAAGGTAAAGGTATCCGTTACGTTGGTGAATTCGTTCGCCGTAAAGAAGGTAAAACAGGTAAATAATGTTGAGTGGTTGATTCTCAACCACCAACCTATTTTCCAACTTTGTGCATAGCACACGATTTAAAACTAAAGAGGTGAAAACTGTGATTTCAAAACCAGATAAAAACAAACTCCGCCAAAAACGCCACCGTCGCGTTCGCGGAAAACTCTCTGGAACTGCTGATCGCCCACGTTTGAACGTATTCCGTTCTAATACAGGCATCTACGCTCAAGTGATTGATGACGTAGCGGGTGTAACGCTCGCAAGTGCTTCAACTCTTGACAAAGAAGTTTCAAAAGGAACTAAAACTGAACAAGCCGTTGCTGTCGGTAAACTCGTTGCAGAACGTGCAAACGCTAAAGGTATTTCAGAAGTGGTGTTCGACCGCGGTGGATATCTATATCACGGACGTGTGAAAGCTTTGGCTGATGCAGCTCGTGAAAACGGATTGAAATTCTAATAGGAGGACACTAGAAAATGGCATTTAAAGACAATGCAGTTGAATTAGAAGAACGCGTAGTTGCTGTCAACCGTGTTACAAAAGTTGTTAAAGGTGGACGTCGTCTTCGTTTCGCAGCTCTTGTTGTTGTTGGTGACCACAACGGTCGCGTAGGATTTGGTACTGGTAAAGCTCAAGAAGTTCCAGAAGCAATCCGTAAAGCAGTAGATGATGCTAAGAAAAACTTGATCGAAGTTCCTATGGTTGGAACAACAATCCCACACGAAGTTCTTTCAGAATTCGGTGGAGCTAAAGTATTGTTGAAACCTGCTGTAGAAGGTTCTGGAGTTGCCGCTGGTGGTGCAGTTCGTGCCGTTGTGGAATTGGCAGGTGTGGCAGATATTACATCTAAATCACTTGGTTCTAACACTCCAATCAACATTGTTCGTGCAACTGTTGAAGGTTTGAAACAATTGAAACGCGCTGAAGAAGTTGCTGCCCTTCGTGGTATTTCAGTTTCTGATTTGGCATAAGAAAGGGGATAAAATGGCTCAAATTAAAATTACTTTGACTAAGTCTCCAATCGGACGCATTCCATCACAACGTAAAACTGTTGTAGCACTTGGACTTGGCAAATTGAACAGCTCTGTTATTAAAGAAGATAACGCTGCTATCCGTGGTATGATCACAGCAGTATCTCACTTGGTAACAGTTGAAGAAGTAAACTAATGAATTTTTAGGGGATGTGCACTATACCATCCCCTAAAACTAGATATAGTCATCTATGATGACGTCGTATAGGCGAGTTGATGGGGGAGACAACCTTTTCTCCCTTATCGGCGCTAGCATTTTACAAAAGAGGAGAAAATAAAAATGAAACTTCATGAATTGAAACCTGCAGAAGGTTCTCGTAAAGTACGTAACCGCGTTGGTCGTGGTACTTCATCAGGTAACGGTAAAACATCTGGTCGTGGTCAAAAAGGTCAAAAAGCTCGTAGCGGTGGCGGAGTTCGCCTTGGTTTTGAAGGTGGACAAACTCCATTGTTCCGTCGTCTTCCAAAACGTGGATTCACTAACATCAACGCTAAAGAATACGCAATTGTGAACCTTGACCAATTGAACGTCTTTGAAGATGGTGCTGAAGTTACTCCAGTTGTTCTTATCGAAGCAGGAATTGTTAAAGCTGAAAAATCAGGTATTAAAATTCTTGGTAACGGTGAGTTGACTAAGAAATTGACTGTGAAAGCAGCTAAATTCTCTAAATCAGCTGAAGAAGCTATCACTGCTAAAGGTGGTTCAGTAGAAGTCATCTAAGAGAGGTGACCTATGTTTTTTAAATTATTAAGAGAAGCTCTTAAAGTCAAGCAGGTTCGATCAAAAATTTTATTTACAATTTTTATTGTTTTGGTCTTTCGTATCGGAACTAGCATTACAGTTCCCGGTGTGAATGCCAATAGCTTGAATGCTTTAAGTGGATTATCCTTCTTAAACATGTTGAGCTTGGTGTCAGGGAATGCCATGAAAAACTTTTCAGTTTTTGCTCTTGGTGTCAGTCCCTACATTACGGCCTCTATCGTTGTACAACTCTTGCAAATGGATATTTTACCCAAATTTGTAGAGTGGGGTAAACAAGGGGAAGTAGGTCGAAGAAAATTGAATCAAGCTACTCGTTATATTGCTCTTGTTTTAGCTTTTGTGCAATCTATCGGGATTACAGCTGGTTTTAATACTTTGGCTGGAGCTCAATTGTTGAAAACAGCTCTTACTCCACAAGTCTTTATCATGATTGGTATCATCTTAACAGCTGGTAGCATGATTGTTACTTGGTTGGGAGAGCAAATTACAGATAAGGGATACGGAAATGGTGTTTCTATGATTATCTTTGCCGGGATTGTTTCCTCAATCCCAGAGATGATTCAGGGCATCTATGTGGACTACTTTGTGAACGTCCCAAGTGACCGTATCAACTCATCTATTATTTTTGTAATCATTTTGATTATTACTGTATTGTTGATCATTTACTTTACAACTTATGTTCAACAAGCAGAATACAAAATTCCAATCCAATATACTAAGGTTGCACAAGGTGCTCCATCTAGCTCTTACCTTCCTTTGAAGGTCAACCCTGCTGGAGTTATCCCTGTTATCTTCGCAAGTTCGATTACTGCGGCGCCAGCAGCTATTCTACAGTTTTTAAGCGCTACAGGTCATGATTGGGCTTGGGTAAGAACAGCACAAGAAATGCTGGCAACAACTTCACCAACTGGTATCGCCATGTATGCTTTATTGATCATTCTCTTTACATTCTTCTATACGTTTGTACAGATTAATCCTGAAAAAGCGGCAGAGAACCTACAAAAGAGTGGTGCCTATATCCACGGAGTTCGTCCTGGTAAAGGTACAGAAGAATATATGTCTAAACTTCTTCGTCGTCTTGCAACTGTTGGTTCCCTCTTCCTTGGTGTGATTTCTATTTTACCGATTGTAGCAAAAGATGTTTTCGGGCTTTCAGAAGCAGTTGCTTTTGGAGGAACCAGTCTTTTGATCATTATCTCTACAGGTATTGAAGGAATCAAACAATTGGAAGGATACTTATTGAAACGTAAGTATGTTGGTTTCATGGATAGAACAGAATAAAAGCATTTACGGAATCAGTAAATGCTGAGGGAGTGGAGGTTTGACTCTAACATTAGTGAGAGTTTGGTCTCCCCTCTTCTATTTTGTTTTTAAATAGGGGTGAAAAGACTTTTTGCTTCTATTTAAAAATAAAATAAGGAGATCAAATCATGAATCTTTTGATTATGGGCTTACCTGGTGCAGGTAAGGGAACTCAAGCAGCAAAAATCGTAGAACAATTCCATGTTGCACATATCTCAACAGGTGATATGTTCCGCGCTGCTATGGCAAATCAAACTGAAATGGGTGTTCTTGCTAAGTCATACATTGACAAGGGTGAATTGGTTCCTGACGAAGTTACAAATGGAATCGTAAAAGAACGTCTTTCACAAGATGATATTAAAGAAACAGGATTCTTGTTGGATGGTTACCCACGTACAATTGAACAAGCTCATGCTTTGGACAAAACATTGGCTGAACTTGGCATTGAACTAGAAGGTGTTATCAATATTGAAGTGAATCCTGACAGTCTCTTGGAACGTTTGAGTGGTCGTATCATCCATCGCGTAACTGGAGAAACTTTCCACAAGGTCTTTAACCCACCAGTTGACTGTAAAGAAGAAGATTACTACCAACGTGAAGATGATAAGCCTGAGACAGTAAAACGTCGTTTGGATGTGAATATTGCTCAAGGGGAACCAATCATTGCTCACTACCGTGCCAAAGGTTTGGTTCATGACATCGAAGGTAATCAAGATATCAATGATGTCTTCTCAGATATCGAAAAAGTATTGACAAATTTGAAATAAAGCGCTTTTCACACTTGCAAAAATCAGCTACAAATGTTATACTGAGATAGTCTGACTTATAATTGTTGTCTCTGTGTCTAGAGGCATCGAATCGAAATTTATGGAGGTGCTTTTGCGTGGCAAAAGACGATGTGATTGAAGTTGAAGGCAAAGTAGTTGATACAATGCCGAATGCAATGTTTACGGTTGAACTTGAAAATGGACATCAGATTTTAGCAACAGTTTCTGGTAAAATTCGTAAAAACTATATTCGTATTTTAGCGGGAGATCGTGTTACTGTCGAAATGAGTCCATATGACTTGACACGTGGACGTATCACTTACCGCTTTAAATAATCGAAAAACTTGGAGGGATAAGAAATGAAAGTAAGACCATCGGTCAAACCAATTTGCGAATACTGTAAAGTTATTCGTCGTAATGGTCGTGTTATGGTAATTTGCCCAGCAAATCCAAAACACAAACAACGTCAAGGATAAGATAGAAAGGAGAAAACATGGCTCGTATTGCTGGAGTTGACATTCCAAATGACAAACGCGTAGTAATCTCATTGACTTATGTTTATGGTATCGGACTTGCAACATCTAAGAAAATTTTGGCTGCTGCTGGAATCTCAGAAGATGTTCGTGTACGTGATCTTACATCAGATCAAGAAGATGCTATCCGTCGTGAAGTGGATGCAATCAAAGTTGAAGGTGACCTTCGTCGTGAAGTAAACTTGAACATCAAACGTTTGATGGAAATCGGTTCATACCGTGGTATCCGTCACCGTCGTGGACTTCCTGTCCGTGGACAAAACACTAAAAACAACGCTCGCACTCGTAAAGGTAAAGCTGTTGCGATCGCTGGTAAGAAAAAATAATATAGGAGGTAAAAGTCTTGGCTAAACCAACACGTAAACGTCGTGTGAAAAAGAATATCGAATCTGGTATTGCTCATATTCACGCTACATTTAATAACACTATTGTTATGATTACTGATGTGCATGGTAATGCAATTGCTTGGTCATCAGCTGGTGCTCTTGGTTTCAAAGGTTCTCGTAAATCTACACCATTCGCTGCTCAAATGGCTTCTGAAGCTGCTGCTAAATCTGCACAAGAACACGGTCTTAAATCAGTTGAAGTTACTGTAAAAGGTCCAGGTTCTGGTCGTGAGTCAGCTATTCGTGCGCTTGCTGCCGCTGGTCTTGAAGTAACAGCAATTCGTGATGTGACTCCAGTGCCACACAATGGTGCTCGTCCTCCAAAACGTCGCCGTGTATAATCATCGCATTACACTGCTTTTCGTTTAAGAGGGAGTAACTAAATGATCGAGTTTGAAAAACCAAATATAACAAAAATTGATGAAAATAAAGATTATGGCAAGTTTGTAATCGAACCACTTGAACGTGGCTACGGTACAACTCTTGGTAACTCTCTTCGTCGTGTACTTCTAGCTTCTCTACCAGGAGCAGCTGTGACATCTATTAACATTGATGGTGTGTTACATGAGTTTGACACAGTTCCAGGTGTTCGTGAAGACGTGATGCAAATCATTCTGAACATTAAAGGAATTGCAGTGAAATCGTACGTTGAAGACGAAAAAATCATCGAACTGGATGTTGAAGGTCCTGCTGAAGTAACAGCTGGTGACATTTTGACAGATAGCGATATTGAAATTGTAAATCCAGATCATTATCTCTTTACAATCGGTGAAGGTTCTTCTCTAAAAGCGACTATGACTGTTAACAGTGGTCGTGGATATGTACCTGCAGATGAAAATAAAAAGGATAATGCACCAGTTGGGACACTTGCTGTAGATTCTATTTATACACCAGTTACCAAAGTCAACTATCAAGTTGAACCTGCTCGTGTAGGTAGCAATGATGGATTTGACAAACTAACCCTTGAAATCTTGACAAATGGAACAATTATTCCAGAAGATGCTTTAGGGCTTTCAGCACGTATTTTGACAGAACATCTTGATTTGTTTACAAATCTTACTGAGATTGCTAAGTCAACTGAAGTGATGAAAGAAGCTGATACTGAATCTGACGACCGTATTTTGGATCGTACGATTGAGGAACTGGACTTGTCTGTGCGTTCATACAACTGTTTGAAACGTGCCGGTATCAATACTGTGCATGATTTGACAGAAAAATCTGAAGCAGAGATGATGAAAGTACGAAATCTTGGACGCAAGAGTTTGGAAGAAGTGAAACTCAAACTCATTGATTTGGGTCTTGGATTAAAAGATAAATAAAGGAGGAATACATGGCTTACCGTAAACTAGGACGCACTAGCTCACAACGTAAAGCAATGCTTCGCGATTTGACAACTGACCTTTTGATCAACGAATCAATCGTGACAACTGAAGCTCGTGCTAAAGAAATCCGTAAAACTGTTGAAAAAATGATTACTCTAGGTAAACGTGGTGATTTGCATGCACGTCGTCAAGCAGCTGCTTTCGTACGTAATGAAATCGCATCTGAAAACTATGATGAAGCAACTGATAAGTACACTTCTACTACAGCACTTCAAAAATTGTTCTCAGAAATCGCACCTCGTTATGCTGAACGTAACGGTGGATACACTCGTATCCTTAAAACTGAACCACGTCGTGGTGATGCAGCGCCAATGGCGATCATCGAATTAGTATAAAATCATCAATTTTGTTGAGTGTTATGATGATGGAGTCTTGTGCTCTTAGTCTAGCTCTGGTCTACCGCTAGGATTTCGGTCCTAGCGGGAACACTCATCATAAGTTGGGATAGTAGACGCTTGTTTACGAAATTGTTTTTTGTTTAAGAACAACTTCGTAAGCAGGCGTTTTTGAGTATTTTAGTTAGAATTATGCTATACTATTTGAAAAGAATCCTGTTTAATGTTCAGGTTTCCTATTTTAAGAAGAATTGGAGTTTGCTTATGAAAGCGATTATAACGGTTGTTGGTAAAGATAAATCTGGAATTGTTGCAGGTGTTTCTGGTAAAATTGCAGAATTGGGTTTGAATATTGATGATATCTCTCAAACTGTTTTGGATGAATATTTTACGATGATGGCTGTCGTCTCTAGTGATAAAAAGCAGGATTTTACTTATCTGCGAAATGAGTTTGAAACTTTTGGGCAAACTTTGAATGTGAAAATTAATATTCAGAGTGCGGCGATTTTCGAAGCTATGTATAATATCTAGGAGGTTATCATGGATATTAGACAAGTTACTGAAACCATCGCCATGATTGAGGAGCAAAATTTCGATATTAGAACCATTACCATGGGGATTTCCCTTTTGGACTGTATAGATCCAGATATCAATCGTGCTGCGGAGAAAATTTATCAAAAGATTACGACTAAGGCAGCTAACTTAGTAGCTGTTGGTGATGAAATTGCAGCGGAGTTGGGAATTCCTATCGTTAATAAGCGTGTATCGGTGACACCTATTTCTCTGATAGGGGCAGCGACAGATGCGACGGACTACGTAGTTCTGGCAAAAGCGCTTGATAAGGCTGCGAAAGAGATTGGAGTGGATTTTATTGGTGGTTTCTCTGCCTTGGTACAAAAAGGTTATCAAAAGGGGGATGAGATTCTCATCAATTCCATTCCTCGCGCTTTGGCTGAAACGGACAAGGTCTGCTCGTCAGTCAATATCGGCTCAACCAAGTCTGGTATCAATATGACGGCTGTGGCAGATATGGGACGTATTATCAAGGAAACGGCTAATCTATCAGATATGGGAGCGGCCAAGTTGGTTATATTTGCTAATGCTGTTGAGGACAATCCATTCATGGCGGGTGCCTTTCATGGTATTGGAGAAGCAGATGTTATCATCAATGTCGGAGTTTCTGGTCCTGGTGTGGTGAAACGTGCCTTGGAAAAAGTTCGTGGACAGAGCTTTGATGTAGTAGCCGAAACAGTTAAGAAGACTGCCTTCAAGATCACTCGGATCGGTCAATTGGTTGGTCAGATGGCTAGTGAGAGACTGGGTGTGGAGTTTGGTATTGTGGACTTGAGTTTGGCGCCAACTCCTGCGGTTGGAGATTCTGTTGCACGTGTCCTTGAAGAAATGGGGCTAGAAACAGTTGGTACGCATGGAACGACGGCTGCCTTGGCTCTCTTGAACGACCAAGTTAAGAAGGGAGGAGTTATGGCCTGCAACCAAGTTGGTGGTTTATCTGGTGCCTTTATCCCTGTTTCTGAGGATGAGGGAATGATTGCTGCAGTGCAAAATGGCTCTCTTAATTTGGAAAAACTAGAAGCTATGACGGCTATCTGTTCCGTTGGTTTGGATATGATTGCTATCCCAGAAGATACTCCTGCTGAAACCATTGCGGCCATGATTGCAGATGAGGCTGCAATTGGTGTCATTAACATGAAAACAACAGCTGTTCGTATCATTCCAAAAGGAAAAGAAGGCGATATGATTGAGTTTGGTGGCCTATTAGGAACTGCGCCTGTTATGAAGGTCAATGGAGCTTCGTCTGTCGATTTCATCTCTCGTGGAGGACAAATCCCAGCACCAATCCATAGTTTTAAAAATTAAGAAAATAGGAGAAATTGATGAAAAAAGAAATGAAACATGCTTTAGTAGCTTTAGGACTGTCGACTTTACTAGTCCCAAGTTTTGCCAATCAAGTAGTTTATGCGCAAGAAGAAAGCCATGAAACTGTAACTCAGGTAACTTTAGAATTTTTTAAAAATGAAGTAGAGCAAGCTAAAAAATCTTATAAAGAGTTTTTAAGTAAGAATAAAGAAAAATTATTAAATGAAGCGGATCAAGTAGACTGGAGCATCCTTTCTTTTTCTCAGGATGATATAAAAACAATTAAGAATAATGCTATAGAAAGACTTAATAAAGAATACCAATCTTTTTTAGAAGAGATAGAAGGAGTGGAAAAAGAAGCATTAGAGACTTCAAAGGATTTTCAAGGTGCTGTAAATAGATTACATGATTCTATGAGTTACCGTATTAACACAAATTTTGATTCTAGTTATAGAATTAAAAGAGAGGCTCTAGAGCTAATTATATTAAAGAAAAAGGAAAAACTAATTCCTAAAATAAAGGAAAACCAATATTATACAGCAAGAGAAAAAGAAAATGTGTTAAAAAGTATCGAATCCCCAATTGATTTTAAACAATATTATCCTGAGGGTGATAGAGATGGAAATATGACAGTAAATCAATATTTAAAAACCTTGGTTCCTGTTGCATCAAATGATTTTCGTATCTATATCGTACTTCCTAGAGAGAAAAATATTAGAGAAATTAAAGCGGTTGCTTTTATTGAGAAAACAGCGATTAGTAGTGATGATTCTCTTTCTAAATCTGATAAACTCGCTTTATTGAATAATGTTGAGGATATATTAGAAGAGGGATTAGCAAAAATTGGGGACCACTCTTATGGTTATATTCCTGATAATGGAACTGATTTTGATAAGATGTTATCCCCTGAAGAGTTATCTGTATTTACTAAGCGTATCGAAGATGTTTACCAAGGAAAAGCTAAGCCTAAGGTGACAAAAGAAGAGGCTATTCAAGCAGTTTCTACTGGGACTTCAACCTCATCTTCATCTCAATCTACCGTTACTGCTAAAGAAGATACTAAGAAAGCTCATCAAGCAAGTAAGTGGTTTAAAGAGTCTGGCAAATGGTACTATAATGACCTTTCGGGTAATCTTGTAAGAAACCGTTGGGTAGGACGTTATTATCTAAAAGCAGATGCTTCAATGGCTGCGAGTGAATGGATTTATGATGAAGATTATAAGAGCTGGTTTTATGTAGATTCAACTGGTAGTTATGTGGAGAAAGCTTGGCAGGGCGAATACTACCTAAAACGTGGCGGTTACATGGCTAAGAGTGAGTGGGTATTTGATTCTCAGTATGATAGTTGGTATTATCTGAACCAAGATGGTAAGTACGCTCGTAACCAATGGATTAAGGATGGGGATAAGTGGTATTACTTGTTAGCTGATGGAAAATTAGCAAAAAATATGACCATTAACGGTTATAAAGTAAATGAAAAAGGTGAATGGGTATAATTTTTTAAGTTCTATTTAAGGTTAGCTGTGTATACTATAATCATTAAATAAAGACCTCCTAATATTATTTGAAACAGATAACACTGATTTAGTTTGAATTTGATTTTCATCTAATATCTTTATTTAATAGAACTCCTAAACTTTTTCATAATAATCTCCTGCAAAAGTCGCCTGTCTGGGTGGCTTTTGTTTTATCATCCATGATATAATAGAAGCAAACGGAGGACGGAAAATGGTAAAAGTACGATTGTATTTGGTACGTCATGGCAAGACTATGTTTAACACGATTGGTCGCGCGCAAGGTTGGAGCGATACTCCTTTAACAGCTGAAGGTGAGAGAGGGATTCAAGAATTAGGAATCGGTTTGCGCGAATCTGGTCTACAGTTTGAGCGTGCTTATTCGAGTGATTCTGGTCGCACCATTCAGACCATGGGAATTATCCTTGATGAACTTGGCTTGCAGGGGAAAATCCCTTATCGCATGGACAAGCGTATCAGAGAATGGTGTTTCGGTAGTTTTGATGGAGCCTACGATGGCGATCTTTTCATGGGCATTATTCCTCGTATCTTTAATGTGGACCATGTTCACCAATTATCTTATGCTGAACTGGCTGAGGGCTTAGTAGAGGTCGATACAGCTGGTTGGGCTGAAGGTTGGGAAAAACTCAGTGGCCGAATCAAGGAAGGTTTTGAAGCGATTGCCAAAGAAATGGAAGAACAGGGTGGAGGCAACGCCCTTGTTGTCAGCCACGGAATGACCATTGGAACCATTGTTTATCTGATCAATGGTATGCATCCGCATGGTCTCGATAATGGTAGCGTGACGATTATTGAATATGAGGACGGCCAGTTTAGCGTTGAGGTTGTCGGCGACCGTAGTTACCGAGAACTAGGACGGGAGAAGATGGAAGAAGCCTCTATTTAATCAGTCTAGACTTGCTTGCTATGAAATAGGGATTTGATAGGAATATCAAGATAAGAAAAAACAGCCGAGGGTAATCCTTTCGGCTGTTTTTGATGGGGAAAACTAAAGTGTAATGCTATTGCTTTTAGAGATTTTCATAAACAAGAGCAAGGAACCTACTGTTAGAACAGTCAGGATAGTTGACAAGGCTGCGGCTACACCGTAATTCCCTCTGAGAACCTCTGTATAAATAGCTACAGTCATTGTTCTTGTTTTGACATTGTAGAGGAGGATAGAAGTAGAGAGTTCTGAAATCATTGTGACCCAAGATAGGATAGCTCCAGAAATAATACCAGATAGCATCATTGGAGTTGTAATCTTGGCAAAGGTATTGAGACGGCTACTTCCTAAGCTTTCAGCAGCTTCTTCAATACTTGGGGCTATTTGTTGCAAGCTAGCAACAGATGAGCGAATAGTATAAGGCAATCTTCTGACAGATAGGGACATAATCAAGATGAAAGCTGTCCCTGTAATCATAAGAAATCCACTTCCAAATAGACCAGTATTGAAGGAAGAAATGAAGGCAATCCCTAGAACGGTTCCTGGTACAATATAAGGTACCATACTGAGGCTGTCAATTAAGTTTGTAAACAAATTCCGTTTTCTAACGGCTAGGTAGGAGATAAATGTTGCAAATAGGACAACTAGAACTAAGGCAATCAAAGGGATACGAATGGTATTGAAAATAGCAGATCCCATACGATTGAAAGCTACCTTGTAACTGTTTAGAGAATAGCCTTTGACAAATACCATACCTGATGTTTTTAGGAAAGAAGTATAAATCAAGTAGACTTGAGGTAGAACAGAGAACAAGATAATTCCGTAGACTGTTGCATAAATGGCAGCCATTTTTCCTTTTGTAGTTTTTTTAGGTTCAATTGGGTGGAGCGAATTCATACTGAAACTGTAGCGGTTTGAGATGTATTTTTGGATAAGGAAAATCGCCAAGGCAATGATAATCGCCATAATTGCTAAAGCAGATGCAAAAGCAGAATTTCCTCCAACCTCGCTAATAAATTGGGTATAAATCAGGACAGGGAAAGTCCGGTATCCTTCACCAATCAACATAGGCGTTCCAAAGTCTGAGAATGCTCTCATAAATACAAGCAGGGCAGCAGCTAGTAAGGTTGGAACTAGGAGAGGTAAAACAACCGTTACGATACGCTTAAATCCGAAGGACCCCATGCTTTCAGCAGCTTCAAGTAGAGAATTGTCAATACTTTTCATTGTCCCAGCAACGTATAGAAATACCAGTGGGAATAGTTGCAGAGTAAAGACAAGTACAATTCCTTTGAATCCATAAATATCGATAGCTGGAAGCTGAAGGGTATTTGTCAGGAATTTAGTAATGACCCCATTTCGTCCCAGCAAGAGAATCCAGGAGTAGGCTCCCACGAAAGGAGCTGACATGGAAGCAATGATAATCAATATTTGTAAAAATTTCTTTCCCTTGAAGTCATACATGGAAAAGAGATAAGCTAATAGGGTTCCTACGACTAAGGAAGTGATAGTAGCGGTAATGGAAACCTTGAAACTGTTGACGAGTGTCTCAGAGTAGTAGGCTTTACTAAAGAAAGTGACGAAATTAGCTAGTGAAAATTGTCCTTCATGTATAAGTGCTTGCTTGAGCACGGTAACGATAGGATAAACCAGAAAGACAAGATAGGTAAGAAAGATGAAGAAAGAGGAGGCTGTCCAAATATTTAGTTTTTTACGTTCCATGGTTGACTCCTTTTATCAGGTTTTGGGAACCATCTGCAGAAAAGACGTTTAATTTTTGGGTATTGATTCGTAGACGAATACGATCGCCTTTTTGTAGATCTTCTTCAAAAGTTGATTCTTCGCTAACTTGAATTTTTGAGGCAAATCCTGTTTCGATGAAGTATTCAGTATTCAGTCCAAGATAGACGCTATCGCTAATAATTCCTTCAATATCTCCAGATTCATCTTTAATGAATTCTTCAGGACGAATACTTACATGAATGGCTTGTGCTTCAGCCTGATCAAGAGCTGGCATTCGAAGAGCATAGCCATCTGAAAAGACGATATAAGCGCCGTCGCTCCGTTTTTCAAGATTGGCAGGGATAATATTTGTGCGTCCGATAAAGGTTGCTACAAACTCATTAGCTGGTTTATGATAGAGTTCTTTTGGCCGACCGATTTGTTGGATTACTCCGTCTTTCATAACAGCAATTTGGTCTGAAATAGCCATAGCTTCTTCTTGGTCGTGGGTCACATAAACAGTTGTAATTCCCACTTCGTGTTGGATTTCTCGAATGGCTTGACGCATATCCAAGCGGAGTTTGGCATCCAGATTACTAAGTGGCTCGTCCATGAGGAGAACACTTGGATTAACCGCTAAGGCACGTGCCAAGGCGACACGTTGTTGTTGTCCACCACTGAGTTTATCGGGCTTTCGGTCTGCATATTGAGCAATTTGCATGAGTTCAAGATATTTATTGGTTTGTTGAATCAATTCTTCTTTTGGAACTTTCTTTTGCTTAAGACCAAAAGCAACATTGTCTCGGACAGTCAAATGTGGGAAAATAGCGTAGTTTTGGAAAACCATCCCGATATTGCGTTTGCTGGGTTCCATATTATTGATTTTTGTATCATCGAAGTAAAATTCTCCACCTTCGATACTGTTGAAACCTGCAATCATACGAAGAAGAGTCGTTTTTCCACATCCTGAAGGTCCAAGAAGGGTAAAGAGACTTCCTTTTGGAATTGTAATGTTCAAATTCTCAATAACAGGGACATCGTGGTAGATTTTTTTGGCGTTAATAATTTTGATCTCACTCATAGTGAACCTCTTTTACTGTTTAGATTGGATATCTGTAAAAATGTCATTGTACTTTTTAAGAATAGTGGATTTATTTTTAATGACATAATCTGAATCTTCGGTGGCAATTTTGATTTCTGTCATAGCCTTCATATTTTTATTGGTTTTAGCATTTTTACGAATAGGTCTGATTGTAGTTTCAGTTCCTAGCTTATCTTGGATTTCTTGAGAAAGGATGAAATCGATAAATTTCTTAGCGTTTTCCATGTGTTTGGCGTTTTTGACGATGGCCGCGTTACCAGGTAAAAAGACGGTTCCTTCTTTTGGATAAATGACTTTTACATCAACTCCATCATTTAAGAGTTTTAAGGCAGGGTCTTCATAGGTGAGTCCAACAGCCATTTCCCCATCGGCGACAGCTTTGTAAACATTTGAAGAGCTAGATGCAATTTTTCCATCTACTAGGGTAAATAGATTTTTCACATAGGTCCAAGCTTGTTCATTTTCGTATCCACCTTGGTCTACAAGCATGTTTGTTAGTTGTGCAAAGGCGCTAGAAGCATTACTTGGATCAGCAGTAGCGATTTTTCCTTTTAATTTAGGATTGAGTAAATCATTGTAACCTTCAATTTTAATATCTTTTGTAAGAGCTGAATTGGCAATGATGACACTGACATCAAGTGTATAAGGCGTGTAGAATCCAGCTTTATTTTGATATTCAGGGATTATCTGGTCGTTTTCTTGGGAAATATAAGGTTCAAAAAGTTTTTCGTTAGAAGAGAAGAGGGCATAGGAGCCTCCGAAAATGACATCGGCTACTGGGGATTCTTTTTCGGCCTCAGCTTTTTTGAACAATTCACCCGTGCTGGCTTGTACTAAATCAACCTTAATACCATATTTTTCTTCGAAGGCAGGGATTGTCTCTTCGATAAGGTCTTCAGGGTTAGGCGAATAGATAACCAAAGCATTATCCGAATCTGTTTCAGTGTTAGTTTCCGCTTCTGTTGTTGAAGAACATCCAGATAAAGTAAGAAATATCCATCCACAAGAGAGAAAGAATAGTAGTTTTTTCATAAGAATCTCCTTTTTTACGAACGTTTTCACTCTACAATTTGGTAAACATTTATAATTTGCAGAGTTCTATAGGATATAATAAAAACCTTAAAGAAATCTAAAACGGGGAATATGAGTCAAAGGCGCTAGGAGAAAAAGATGGAAGAGACAAATAATCGATATAAGTTAATTTCAAGTACTAGCTAATTTTTTATACTGCTAAATAAGTTGGATTTGCTATTCGAACTTTCTTACCATCCAAGACCAAAAGAACATTTCTCGTCTTTCAAATTCCTCCAAAAATGGTATAATAGTAACATCACAAAATTGGAGAGAGACCATGAGTTTTTACAATCATAAAGAAATTGAGCCTAAGTGGCAGGGCTACTGGGCAGAACATCATACCTTTAAGACAGGGACAGATGCATCAAAACCTAAGTTTTATGCGCTTGACATGTTCCCTTATCCGTCTGGAGCGGGTCTGCACGTAGGACACCCAGAAGGTTATACTGCAACCGATATCCTCAGCCGTTACAAACGTGCGCAAGGCTACAATGTTCTTCACCCAATGGGTTGGGATGCTTTTGGTTTGCCTGCAGAGCAATACGCTATGGATACGGGGAATGACCCAGCAGAATTTACAGCGGAAAATATTGCCAACTTTAAACGCCAAATCAATGCGCTTGGATTTTCTTACGACTGGGATCGTGAAGTCAATACAACAGATCCAAACTATTACAAGTGGACTCAGTGGATTTTCACCAAGCTTTACGAAAAAGGCTTGGCCTATGAAGCGGAAGTGCCAGTAAACTGGGTTGAGGAGCTAGGAACTGCCATCGCTAACGAAGAAGTTCTTCCTGACGGAACATCTGAGCGTGGAGGCTATCCAGTTGTCCGCAAACCAATGCGCCAATGGATGCTTAAAATCACGGCCTACGCGGAGCGTCTGCTTAATGACTTAGATGAACTTGACTGGCCAGAGTCCATCAAGGACATGCAACGCAACTGGATTGGGAAATCAACTGGTGCAAATGTAACTTTCAAAGTTAAGGGAACAGATAAGGAATTCACTGTCTTTACCACTCGTCCTGATACCCTTTTCGGTGCGACTTTCACAGTCTTGGCTCCTGAGCATGAATTGGTTGACGCTATTACAAGCACAGAGCAAGCAGAAGCAGTAGCAGACTACAAACACCAAGCCAGTCTGAAATCAGACCTGGCTCGTACAGACCTTGCCAAAGAAAAAACAGGTGTCTGGACAGGTGCTTATGCCATCAACCCTGTCAATGGCAAGGAAATTCCAATCTGGATTGCGGACTATGTTCTTGCTAGTTATGGAACAGGTGCCGTTATGGCTGTGCCTGCCCATGACCAACGTGACTGGGAATTTGCCAAACAATTTGACCTTCCAATCGTCAAAGTACTTGAAGGTGGAAACGTTGAAGAAGCTGCCTACACAGAAGATGGCCTTCACGTTAATTCAGACTTCCTAGATGGACTCAACAAAGAAGACGCTATTGCCAAGATTGTAACTTGGTTGGAAGAAAAAGGCTGTGGACAAGAGAAGGTTACCTACCGTCTCCGCGACTGGCTCTTTAGCCGTCAACGTTACTGGGGTGAGCCAATTCCTATCATTCATTGGGAAGACGGAACTTCAACAGCTGTCCCTGAAAGTGAATTGCCACTTGTCTTGCCTGTAACTAAGGACATCCGTCCTTCAGGTACTGGTGAAAGTCCACTAGCTAACTTGACAGATTGGCTTGAAGTGACTCGTGAAGATGGTGTCAAAGGTCGTCGTGAAACCAACACCATGCCACAATGGGCAGGTTCAAGCTGGTACTACCTCCGCTATATCGATCCACACAATACTGAGAAATTGGCTGATGAGGACCTTCTCAAACAATGGTTGCCAGTAGATATCTACGTTGGTGGTGCAGAGCATGCCGTTCTTCACTTGCTTTACGCTCGTTTCTGGCACAAATTCCTCTATGACCTCGGTGTTGTTCCAACTAAGGAACCATTCCAAAAACTCTTTAATCAAGGGATGATTTTGGGAACAAGCTACCGTGACCACCGTGGGGCTCTTGTGGCAACCGATAAGGTTGAAAAACGTGACGGTTCTTTCTTCCATGTGGAAACAGGAGAAGAGTTGGAGCAAGCACCAGCTAAGATGTCTAAATCGCTCAAGAACGTTGTTAATCCAGACGACGTGGTGGAACAATACGGTGCTGACACCCTTCGTGTCTATGAAATGTTCATGGGGCCACTTGATGCTTCGATTGCTTGGTCAGAAGAAGGTCTGGAAGGAAGCCGTAAGTTCCTTGACCGTGTTTACCGTTTGATTACAAGTAAGGAAATTGTTTCAGAAAACAATGGCGCTCTCGACAAGGTTTATAATGAAACGGTTAAAGCTGTTACTGAGCAAATTGAGTCCCTCAAATTCAACACAGCTATTGCCCAACTTATGGTCTTTGTCAATGCAGCTAACAAGGAAGACAAGCTCTATGTTGACTATGCCAAAGGATTTATCCAATTGATTGCTCCATTTGCACCTCACTTGGCAGAAGAACTTTGGCAAACTGTTGCAGCAACAGGTGAATCCATCTCTTACGTAGCTTGGCCAACATGGGACGAAAGTAAACTAGTTGAAGACGAAATCGAAATCGTCGTTCAAATCAAAGGAAAAGTCCGTGCTAAACTCATGGTCGCAAAAGACCTATCACGCGAAGAGTTGCAAGAAGTAGCTCTGGCTGACGAAAAAGTCAAAGCAGAAATTGACGGTAAGGACATCGTGAAAGTAATTGCGGTACCGAATAAATTGGTTAACATTGTTGTGAAATAAGATAGGAATCCTTCAGAGTAGAATCTGGAGGATTTTTTGAATGAAAAATATAATTCTGTTTCCATCATCTCACCACTTAACCTCTCATTTTAACCACTTATCTCAAAAGTCGATTTTTCTTTCATACTTTTTGTTAAACTGGTTAGGTAAAGAGGAGGAAATAAATATGATTTTACAAGCTAAACATTTGACTAAATGGTACGGCGATCATATGGCTGTTGACGATATTCAGTTAGAGTTTGAAAAAGGGAGTTTTAATGCTATTTTGGGTCCCAATGGTGCAGGGAAATCAACCACCATTTCCATGTTAATCGGTTTGAAAAAGCCGACAAAAGGTCAGATTCGATATGCGCCAAATACGAAAATAGGAGTTGTTTTTCAAGCTAGTGTACTGGATGAGATGTTGACGGTTAGAGAAAATCTTACGATTCGTGCTCAACAGTATAAGGAGATTGCAGCAAGTCGTATGGATGATTTGATCCATCAACTGGGTTTGACTGCTTTCCAGAAGCAACTATATGGGACTTTGTCAGGTGGGCAAAAACGTCGGGTTGATATTGCGCGTGCTCTTCTTTCACAGCCAGACATTCTTTTCTTAGATGAACCAACGACAGGTCTAGATATTCAGACTCGCAAAGCCATTTGGGATTTATTGTCTCGACTACAAAAGGATGAAGGGATGACTATTATCTTAACGACTCATTATCTGGATGAAGCGGATGAAGCGGATCAGATTTATATCGTTGATCATGGGAAAGTGATTGCGCAAGGTTCTGCGACGGCTATTAAAAGTCAGTATGCATCTAATATTCTAAAAATTCGTTTTAAAGAAATGAAGGGTTTAGAAAAGTTGCTACAGACTGGAATGACAGTAAAGGAAGAAAATGAGTTGGAATATCTTTTTTATCCAGGGACATCACTGGAAGCTATTGAATATTTGGCAAAAGTACGAGAAGAAATTGATTCTTTTGAGTTTCGTCCAGGTACCATGGATGATGCCTTTATTGCACTTACAGGAAGAGAGGTTCGGTAATGTTAGCTTTATTGAAACGGAATTTTATCTTATATTTTCGTAATCGTTCAGGAGTATTTTTCTCATTATTGGGGGCATTGATTTCCTTCCTCCTTTATATCATTTTTTTGCAGAAGAACTTGACGGATGCTTGGTCCCAACTCCCTGATAATACGAACCTTTTAAATAACTGGCTGATGGGTGGGACCTTGGCTGTGACTGGGATTACAACCAGTTTTACGGCTCTTACACAAATGGTACAGGATCGTGAAAATCAAGTGGATCAAGATCTCTTCTTGACAGATTTAGGTATCTGGGGTTTACAGATGTCCTATCTAATCAGTAGTATTGCCATTTCTTTTGTTATGCAGGTGTTTATGTTTGCTGTTATGGGGCTTTATTTTAAAGAAAGTCCAGTTATCAGTCATTTACCGGAAATTACTTTGATTATGTTGTTAAGTAGTCTGCTTTCAAGTTTGATAAATATTCTCTTGATTTATCGTTTTCAATCTGTAGATAGTCTTGGCAAACTGGCAACTATAGTGGGAACTGCTTCTGGATTTTTAGTAGGAACTTATGTCCCTATTGGAGTTTTACCTGATTTTGCACAGATTATCATGAAGTGTACCCCTGCAGCTTATATTGCTTCTCTTTATCGACAAATTTTAATGAAAGAACCATTAGAGACCGCATTTACAGGAAATAGCAGATTGTTAAAGGAATTTCAAGAAAAAATGGGAATCCAAATCAACTGGCAAGAACTATTGACAAAGGAAGAGACATACTTTATAGTGGTTAGTATCAGTTTCGTCGCTATTCTTCTTTGGCTTTTATTTGTTAAAGTGTTTAGCAGGAGAAAATAAAAGTATATTGGAGAGAAAATGAAGATTCGTTTTGAAATGAAGACAGAGTTTTCAGAAAAGGACCCACAGATTGTAATTCAGGCAGCTCAGTTAACTGACCAAGCAAGGGAAATCATGGAGTATTTAGAACAATTTTCAACGACCAATCAGGTGACCATTCCTATTCGAACGGATGATCATCTGGTTATGGTGAAAATTGAGGATCTTATTCTAGCAGATATCGATAAGAACTTGTTGACCATTTATACGGTAGACGGGATTTATAAAACTAAGGAAACATTGACAAACTTTCAGAATCGGATTAATCGGCGTAACTTTATACAGATATCACGCCATTCAATTATAAACATTGACCACTTAGAATCGTTATCAGATGGTTTTTCAGGGAATATGATGGCTAAAATGACTCGGGGCATCAAATCTAGTGTGAGTCGGAAATACGTTAAGTCCTTAATGAATTATCTAGGTTTATAGGAGAAAATCATGAAACGATTAATTGATTATTTTGTATCGGGAATGCGTACGGCTTCCTTCTTTTATTTGAGTATGATGTTATTAGCTCAGTGTTATCCAAGCATTACCTATCCTGAACCAATGACAAAAAATATTCTAGCTCTGTTTTTAATGGGTGGAATTATGGGGGTATTGACTTTAATACTTGAAAAGCTAGAGTTTCTTGCTTTTAGTATACGTGTAGGAGTTCATTTATTAGTGACGGCTACTATCTTAGTATTGACCTCTCTATTTTTTGGTTGGGGTTCAGCCTTGTGGAGTCCCTTGATTTGGTTCTTTTTCTTGTTAATTTATGGATTGATATGGTTGTATCAAGTCTGGCAAACTCACAAACTCACCCAACGAATTAATCAAGCCTTAGAGGATAAAAGACAGAAAACGGGTCACTAATATAGTGTTGAGGATGAAGTTTGAAGACAGTGCCAGTTTCCAAAGAGAACAATTTGTGATATAGTATTTTCAGCGTAAAACAAGGAGAAGAAAAATGCCAGTAAATGAATATGGTCAAATGATTGGGGAGTCAATGGAAGGTTATACACCAGGTGAATTGCCTTCTATTGATTTCTTAGAAGGGCGTTATGCTAGGATAGAGGCTCTATCGGTAGAAAAGCATGCGGAGGATTTATTAGCTGTTTATGGCCCTGATACGCCTCGGGAAATGTGGACCTACCTCTTTCAGGAACCAGTGGCAGACAGAGAGGAACTGGTTACTCTTTTAAATCAGATGATGGCTCGTAAGGACCGTTTTTACTATGCCATCATAGACAAGGCAACTGGTAAGGCTTTGGGAACTTTTTCTCTCATGCGCATTGACCAGAATAACCGAATAATAGAAGTGGGAACTGTCACTTTTTCTCCAAAACTCAGGGGGACACGGATAGGGACAGAAGCCCAGTATCTATTGGCTTGCTATGTCTTTGATGAGCTTAACTATCGTCGCTATGAATGGAAATGCGATGCTCTTAACATGCCATCAAGACGAGCTGCGGAGCGTTTGGGATTTGTCTACGAAGGAACCTTCCGTCAGGCAGTGGTTTATAAGGGGCGTACGAGGGATACGGATTGGTTGTCTATGATTGATAAGGACTGGCTTCAAGTCAAAGCTCGATTGGAAGCATGGTTGGATCCTGAAAATTTTGATAAAAATGGACGACAGCACAAGAGCTTGAGAGAGCTTTAAGAGGTGTCGAGATGATTACTATTAAAAAGCAAGAAATCGTCAAGCTCGAGGATGTTTTGCATCTCTATCAGGCTGTCGGTTGGACAAATTATACAAATCAACCTCAGATGCTGGAGCAAGCCTTGTCTCATTCATTAGTAATTTATCTGGCACTTGATGGTGATGCTGTGGTGGGCTTGATTCGTTTGGTTGGAGATGGATTCTCATCAGTATTGGTTCAGGATTTAATTGTTTTACCAATCTATCAGCGTCAAGGGATTGGTAGTGCCCTAATGAAAGAGGCTTTAGAGGATTACAAAGATGCCTATCAAGTCCAGCTGGTGACAGAAGAGACAGAAAAAAACGTGGGATTTTATCGTTCTTTGGGTTTTGAAGTCTTATCCACCTATGATTGTATAGGAATGACTTGGGTGAATCGAGAAAAATAACAAAACTTGTTTTTTCTTAAGCAAAGTTTAAGGATGGTCTAGTATCATATAGTCATTAAATAAAGACCTCCTAACTTTATTTAATGAAATCCTAAAACTTTTTTTCATCATAATCTCCTAATGAAGTCACCCAATCAGGTGGCTTTTTTGTGGGATGAGGTGATGGTAATAGAAATTTTTTGAAAAATGGTAGAATTTGAGAAAAGTTAAGCTAGTTTTAAGCTTCGTCTTGTATCATATAGTTATTAAATAAAGACCTCCTAACTTTATTTAATAAAATCCTAAACTTTTCTTTTTCATAATAATCTCCCTTAACTCCACCCAATCAGGTGGAGTTTTTTGGCTCTATTTCAGGCTTTTGGGGACTATTCTAAAAATCATGTTCCGATAACTTTCGCAATCTTGAACGTCTTGTTGCACAGCGGTTAAAGCTTGCGAAGCCGAGAATATAAATCTTTGACAAATTTTGTGAACTATGGGATAATAAAAAGGAATTGAGTACTAGTTCTATATCATAGGCTAGAAAAGACCCCAAGCTAACTTCCACATTAAGCTTAGGGTCTTTTTTGACACTATTTGTCCTCGTTTAGCCATTTATCGACTAATCGAAGAACGACACCGACCGCAATTGGTCCGATGATAGTTTTGAGTACTAATTCCATCATGGGCTATCTTACCTCCTTTCGTAGGCGGTGTAGAAGTGCTGTATAATATTATACAACATAAGTGCTAAACTCAGGAGTCACCCAATCGGGTGGCTTTTTTGTTTGTGGCTTGGATTTTTGCTATAATAGAGCCATGAGTAGAATTTTAGATAATGAGATAATGGGGGATGAGGAGTTAGTAGAACGCACGCTCCGTCCTCAGTACTTACGTGAATATATTGGGCAGGACAAGGTCAAGGACCAGCTACAAATCTTTATTGAAGCTGCCAAAATGCGGGATGAAGCTCTGGATCATGTCCTCTTATTTGGACCTCCAGGCTTGGGAAAAACGACCATGGCTTTTGTTATTGCCAACGAACTAGGTGTCAATCTCAAGCAGACTTCGGGTCCAGTCATTGAAAAAGCTGGTGATTTGGTAGCGATTTTGAATGACTTAGAGCCTGGGGATGTCCTTTTTATTGATGAGATTCATCGCTTGCCCATGTCGGTGGAAGAGGTGCTTTATAGTGCCATGGAGGACTTCTACATTGATATCATGATTGGGGCTGGTGAAGGTAGTCGCAGTGTTCATTTGGAGTTACCACCTTTTACCTTGATTGGTGCGACGACTCGGGCTGGTATGCTCTCAAATCCACTACGGGCACGTTTTGGGATTACGGGGCATATGGAGTATTATGCCCATGCTGACTTGACAGAAATTGTCGAGCGGACGGCAGATATTTTTGAGATGGAAATCACTCATGAGGCAGCATCTGAGTTGGCCCTACGTAGTCGTGGGACCCCTCGTATTGCCAATCGTCTCCTCAAGCGCGTGCGCGATTTTGCCCAGATTATGGGGGATGGGGTTATCGATGATATTATTACCGATAAGGCTTTGACCATGCTGGATGTTGACCATGAAGGTCTGGACTATGTGGACCAGAAAATCCTTCGGACCATGATTGAGATGTACGGTGGTGGTCCTGTTGGTCTAGGAACTCTTTCTGTGAATATCGCCGAAGAGCGTGAGACAGTTGAAGACATGTATGAACCTTACTTAATCCAAAAAGGTTTTATCATGCGGACACGGTCTGGACGGGTGGCGACTGCTAAGGCATATGAGCACTTAGGTTATGAATACAATGAAAAATGAGCAAGAAATTCTGGAGGCTTTTAGAGAAAATCCGGATATGATGGCTATTTTGACTATCATCCGAGACCTTGGTCTGAAAGACTCGTGGTTGGCAGCAGGTTCTGTCAGAAATTTCATCTGGAATCTCTTGTCAGATAAATCACCTTTTGATTGTGAAACAGATGTAGATGTGATTTTCTTTGATTCGGATATTTCTTATGAGGAAACCTTGTATCTAGAGAAAAAGTTGAGAGAGGATTTTCCTCAGTACCAGTGGGAATTGAAAAATCAAGTCTATATGCACCTGCATAGCCCTCATACTGCTCCCTATATCAGTTCCAGTGATGCTATGAGTAAGTATCCAGAACGGTGTACGGCAGTTGTACTGCGCTTGAATGAAGAATCCGATTTTGAACTCTATGCACCTTATGGTTTGGAGGATATTTTGAATTTTCAAGTTCGTCCAACTCCTCATTTTTTAGAGAATGAAGACCGAATGGAACTCTATCAAACACGTTTATCCAAGAAAAATTGGCAGGAGAAATGGAAAAATTTGATTTTTAAAAATACTTAAGGAAACTTTAAGCTAGGAAGTGTATACTAAGTCCATAAGTTAAGAAGATCTTAACTTAAACTCCTAAAACTTTTTCATAATAATCTCCCTATAAAAATAGAGTCGCCCAATCAGGCGGCTTATTTTTTTGAAAAATGGGCTTAGTGCCTGAGAATAAATAGCTTAGTGATAGAAGAAAATGGGGAAATATGGTATAATGAAACGATAGATTTTTGAATAGGAATAAGATCATGTTTGGATTTTTTAAGAAAGATAAGGCTGTGGAAGTAGAGGTTCCGACACAGGTTCCTGCTCATATCGGCATCATCATGGATGGTAATGGCCGTTGGGCTAAAAAACGTATGCAACCGCGAGTCTTCGGACACAAGGCGGGCATGGAAGCATTGCAAACTGTGACCAAGGCAGCTAACAAACTAGGCGTTAAGGTTATTACAGTTTATGCCTTTTCTACGGAAAATTGGACCCGTCCAGATCAGGAAGTCAAGTTTATCATGAACTTGCCAGTAGAGTTTTATGATAATTATGTCCCGGAATTGCATGCGAATAATGTTAAGATTCAAATGATTGGGGAAACGGAGCGCCTGCCTAAGCAAACCTTTGAAGCTCTGACTAAAGCTGAGGAATTGACTAAGAACAACACAGGTTTGATTCTGAATTTTGCCCTCAACTATGGTGGACGTGCTGAGATTACACAGGCTCTTAAGTTGATTTCTCAGGATGTTTTAGATGCCAAAATCATCCCAGACGACATCACAGAGGAATTGATTGGCAACTATCTCTTTACCCAGCATTTACCTAAGAACTTACGAGATCCGGACTTGATTATCCGGACTAGTGGAGAATTGCGTTTGAGTAATTTTCTTCCATGGCAGGGGGCCTATAGTGAGCTCTATTTTACGGACACCTTGTGGCCTGATTTTGATGAGGTAGCCTTGCAGGAAGCTATTCTTGCCTACAATCGTCGTCATCGCCGATTTGGAGGAGTTTAGGAGGAGATATGACAAAGGATTTACAAAAAAGAACCTTGTTCGCAGGGATTGCCCTGGCTATTTTCCTACCAATTTTAATGATTGGGGGCCTTTTGCTTCAGATCGCCATCGGAATCATAGCCATGCTAGCCATGCATGAACTTTTGAAGATGAGAGGTTTAGAGACCATGACTATGGAGGGGCTCTTGACCCTCTTTGCAACCTTTGCCTTGACCATTCCCTTGGAGAATTACCTGACTTTTTTACCAGTTGATGGGAATGTGGTTGCTTATAGTGTGTTGATTTCAATTATGTTAGGAACAACTGTTTTTAGCAAGTCCTATACGATTGAGGATGCTGTTTTCCCTCTTGCTATGAGTTTTTATGTGGGCTTTGGTTTTAATGCTCTCTTAGATGCTAGAATTGCAGGTTTAGATAAGGCACTATTAGCCTTGTGTATTGTTTGGGCAACAGATAGTTGTGCTTATCTTGTAGGGATGAGATACGGTAAACGAAAATTAGCGCCAAGGGTATCACCCAATAAAACCTTTGAGGGATCTTTTGGTGGTATTTTAGGAGCTATCTTGATAACAATTGTCTTTATGATTTTTGATAGGACAGTTGCTCTTCCGTATGGAATTTACAAGATGTCAGTCTTTGCTATTTTCTTCAGCATTGCTGGACAATTTGGTGACTTACTAGAAAGTTCGATCAAGCGTCACTTTGGTGTTAAGGATTCTGGGAAATTTATCCCTGGACATGGTGGTGTTTTGGATCGCTTCGACAGTATGTTGCTTGTATTTCCAATCATGCACTTATTTGGACTCTTTTAGAGAAAGGAAGATAGAATGCTCGGAATTTTAACCTTTATTCTGGTTTTTGGGATTATTGTAGTGGTGCACGAGTTCGGACACTTCTACTTTGCCAAGAAATCAGGAATTCTAGTGCGTGAATTTGCCATCGGTATGGGCCCAAAAATCTTTGCTCACATTGGCAAGGACGGAACGGCCTATACCATTCGAATCTTGCCTCTGGGTGGCTATGTCCGTATGGCTGGTTGGGGTGATGATACGACTGAAATCAAGACAGGAACTCCTGTCAGTTTGACCCTTACTGATGATGGTAAAGTTAAACGCATCAATCTCTCAGGTAAAAAATTGGATCAAACAGCCCTCCCTATGCAGGTGACTCAGTTTGACTTTGAAGACAAGCTCTTTATCAAGGGTTTGGTTCTGGAAGAAGAAAAAACCTTTGCAGTAGATCACGATGCAACGGTTGTAGAATTAGATGGAACTGAGGTTCGTATTGCACCTTTAGATGTTCAATATCAAAATGCAACTATCTGGGGCAAACTCATTACCAACTTTGCAGGCCCTATGAATAACTTTATCTTAGGTGTCGTTGTTTTTTGGATTTTAATCTTCATGCAGGGTGGCGTCAGAGATGTTGATACCAACCAGTTCCATGTCATGCCCCAAGGGGCTTTGGCTAAGGTAGGAGTGCCAGAAACGGCTCAGATTACCAAGATTGGCTCACATGAGATTAACAACTGGGAAAGCTTGATCCAGGCTGTGGAAACAGAAACTAAAGATAAGACGGCCCCAACTTTGGATGTGACTATTTCTGAAAAGGGTAGTGACAAACAAATCACTGTTAGTCCTGAAGAAAATCAAGGCCGTTACCTTCTAGGTGTTCAACCGGGAATTAAGTCGGACTTTCTATCTATGTTTGTGGGTGGTTTTACAACCGCTGCTGATTCAGCTCTCCGAATTCTATCGGCTCTGAAAAATCTGATTTTCCAACCGGATTTGAACAAGCTAGGTGGACCTGTTGCCATCTTTAAGGCAAGTAGTGATGCTGCTAAAAATGGAATTGAAAATGTCTTGGACTTCTTGGCAATGATTTCCATCAATATTGGGATTTTTAATCTTATTCCGATTCCAGCATTGGATGGTGGTAAGATTGTGCTCAATATCCTAGAAGCTATCCGCCGCAAACCATTGAAACAAGAAATTGAAACCTATGTCACCTTGGCCGGAGTGGTCATCATGGTTGTCTTGATGATTGCTGTGACTTGGAATGACATTATGCGACTCTTTTTTAGATAATCGAGGAATATTATGAAACAAAGTAAAATGCCTATCCCAACGCTTCGCGAAATGCCAAGCGATGCTCAAGTTATCAGCCATGCTCTTATGTTGCGAGCTGGTTATGTTCGTCAAGTCTCAGCAGGTGTTTATTCTTACCTGCCACTTGCCAACCGTGTGATTGAAAAAGCCAAAAACATCATGCGCCAAGAGTTTGACAAGATTGGTGCCGTTGAGATGTTGGCTCCTGCCCTTCTCAGTGCAGAGTTGTGGCGCGAATCAGGTCGTTATGAAACTTATGGTGAAGACCTTTACAAACTAAAAAACCGTGAAAAATCAGACTTCATCTTAGGTCCAACTCACGAAGAAACCTTTACAGCTATTGTCCGTGATTCTGTTAAGTCTTACAAGCAATTGCCACTCAACCTTTATCAAATCCAACCTAAGTATCGTGATGAAAAACGTCCACGTAATGGACTTCTTCGTACACGTGAGTTCATCATGAAAGATGCTTACAGTTTCCACGCTAACTATGATAGTTTGGACAGTGTTTATGATGAGTACAAGGCTGCTTATGAGCGTATTTTCACTCGTAGTGGCTTAGACTTTAAGGCTATCATCGGTGACGGTGGAGCCATGGGTGGTAAGGACAGCCAAGAATTTATGGCCATCACACCTGCTCGTACAGACCTTGACCGCTGGGTTGTCTTGGACAAGTCAGTTGCCTCATTTGACGAAATTCCTGCAGAAGTGCAAGAAGAAATCAAGGCAGAATTGCTTAAATGGATGGTTTCTGGTGAGGATACCATCGCCTACTCAAGTGAATCTAGCTATGCGGCTAACTTAGAAATGGCAACAAACGAGTACAAACCAAGCAACCGTGTTGTCGCTGAAGAAGAAGTGACTCGTGTTGCAACACCAGATGTTAAATCAATCGATGAAGTTGCAGCCTTCCTTAACGTTCCAGAAGAACAAACGATTAAAACTCTTTTCTATATGGCAGATGGTGAGCTTGTTGCGGCTCTTCTAGTTGGAAATGACCAACTCAACGAAGTCAAGTTGAAAAACCACTTGGGAGCAGATTTCTTTGACATTGCTAGTGAAGAAGAAGTGGCAAATGTTGTTCAAGCAGGATTTGGTTCACTTGGCCCGGTTGGTTTGCCGGAGAATGTTAAAATCATTGCAGACCGTAAGGTGCAAGATGTTCGCAATGCAGTTGTGGGAGCAAATGAAGATGGCTACCACTTGACTGGTGTGAATCCAGGTCGTGATTTTACTGCAGAATATGTGGATATCCGTGAAGTTCGTGAGGGTGAAATTTCTCCAGACGGACAAGGTGTCCTTAACTTTGCGCGTGGTATTGAAATTGGTCACATCTTCAAACTCGGTACTCGCTATTCAGCAAGCATGGGAGCAGATGTTTTGGATGAAAATGGCCGTGCTGTGCCAATCATCATGGGATGTTATGGTATCGGTGTCAGCCGTCTCCTTTCAGCAGTGATGGAGCAACACGCTCGCCTCTTTGTTAACAAAACGCCAAAAGGTGAATATCGTTACGCTTGGGGAATCAACTTCCCTAAAGAATTGGCACCATTTGATGTGCACTTGATCACTGTCAATGTCAAGGACGAAGAAGCGCAAGTCTTGACAGAAAAACTTGAAGCAAGCTTGATGGGAGCAGGTTACGAAGTCTTGACAGACGACCGTAACGAACGTGTCGGAGTGAAATTTAGTGATAGCGACTTGATTGGATTGCCAATCCGTATCACTGTTGGGAAGAAAGCAGCCGATGGCATCGTAGAAGTCAAGATTAAAGCGACTGGTGACACCATCGAAGTTCATGCAGATAACTTGCTCGAAACGCTTGAAATCCTCAGCAAGAAATAAAAACTATAATCAGAAGAAAAACAAGGAAAAAATGTAACTAGTTTTTACCTTGTTTTTTCTGTATAATGGGAAAAATGAGTAGATAAAGAGGTAAATGTATGCTAAGATTTCCAAAGGATTTTGTCTGGGGATCCTCTACTTCTGGGCCACAGACAGAAGGACGTGTAGCTGGTGACGGTAAGGGAGATAATCTCTGGGATTATTGGTACCAAGTGGAGCCAAATCGCTACTATAATGGAATTGGTCCAGATAAGACATCGACCTTTTATGAAAATTGGGAACAGGATATCGACCTCTTGTTAGAAACTGGTCACACGGTCTTTCGAACTTCTATTCAGTGGTCACGGATTTTTCCACAAGGCTGTGGAAAAGTCAACCCTCAAGGTGTGGATTTTTATCGTAAGGTCTTTGAGGCTATTAAGGCCAAAGGTATTCGTCTTTTAGTCAATCTTTATCATTTTGATTTGCCTTTTGCCCTTCAAGAAGATGGTGATGGTTGGGAAAATAAGGCGACTGTCTCAGCCTATGAAGACTATGCTCGTTTTTGTTTTGAGACTTATGGAGATTTAGTGGATCAATGGATTACCTTTAACGAGCCCATCGTTCCAGTAGAATTTGGCTATTTTTACGATGCCCATTATCCACATAAGGTGGATGCAGAGGCAGCCGTTAAAGTAGCTTATCATACACAATTGGCTAGCAGTCGGGCGGTTAAGGCCTGTCATGAACTCTTGCCAGATTCCAAGATTGGGATTGTCCTCAACTTGACACCGGCTTATCCACGTAGCCAGCATCCTGCTGATGTCAAAGCAGCTCGGATTGCGGATCTCTTTCAGGCCCAATCCTTCTTAGATCCGTCCGTTTTGGGGACTTATCCACAGGAGTTGGTAGAAATCTTGCATGAATACGGTCTCTTGCCTGATGCTACAGAGGAGGAGTTGGATCTCATTCGTGACAATACAGTGGATTTCCTTGGTGTCAACTACTATCAACCCTTGCGTGTTATGGCTCCTCGATTTGCTAAGCATCCAGAGAGTCCACTCTTACCAGAACATTTTTACGAGCCTTATGTGATGCCTGGGCGTAAAATCAATCCTCATCGTGGCTGGGAGATTTATGAGCAAGGGATTTATGATATTGCCCAAAATATCAAGGAAAATTATGGCAATATCGAGTGGATGCTGACTGAGAATGGCATGGGTGTTGAAGGGGAAGAAAAATTCCGTCAAGATGGAATGATTCAAGATGATTACCGTATTGACTTTGTAAAAGGTCATCTTCGTGAACTGCACCGTGCCATTGAAGATGGAGCCAACTGTAAGGGCTACTTGATTTGGACCTTTATCGATTGCTGGTCATGGCTCAATAGCTATAAAAATCGCTATGGTTTGGTCGAATTAGACTTGGAAACGCAAGAACGTCGTCTGAAAAAATCAGGGCACTGGTTCAAGGAGCTAAGCGATAATAATGGATTTTAAAAAAGGACTCTGACTGATTATCCTAATTGGTCAGAGTTTTTTGCTTACAGGAGCTTAATTTGAACTATACCAATTTTTACTCTTGACAAGTGAAAGAAACAAGTATATACTGTTTTTGCTGATTCTATAAAAGAGGAATCAGACTATACCAATTTTAAGGAGAAAGCACAGCTTGCCTGTGTCGTATATACTATGTGTGGAATTGTTGGTGTTGTTGGAAACACAAATGCAACTGATATTTTGATTCAAGGTCTTGAAAAGCTCGAATACCGTGGCTATGATTCTGCGGGGATTTTTGTCCTAGGTGGCGCTGAGAACCATCTAGTCAAGGCTGTAGGTCGTATTGCAGAATTGTCTGCCAAGACAGCTGGTGTTGAGGGAACGACTGGTATCGGACATACTCGTTGGGCTACTCACGGAAAACCAACGGAAGACAATGCTCACCCACATCGCTCTGAGACAGAACGTTTTGTTTTGGTGCACAATGGGGTGATTGAGAACTACCTTGAAATCAAGGAAGAATACCTTGCAGGTCACCACTTTAAGGGGCAAACAGATACTGAAATCGCCGTTCACTTGATTGGAAAATTTGCGGAAGAAGATGGCTTGTCAGTTCTTGAAGCCTTCAAAAAAGCTCTTCACATCATCCGTGGTTCTTATGCTTTTGCCTTGGTTGACTCACAAGATCCTGAAGTCATCTACGTAGCTAAAAATAAATCACCACTTTTGATTGGTCTTGGAGAAGGCTATAACATGGTCTGCTCAGATGCTATGGCTATGATTCGTGAGACCAACCAATACATGGAAATCCATGACCAAGAGTTGGTAATCGTCAAGGCTGATAGTGTTGAAGTTCAAGACTATGATGGCAACAGTCGTGAGCGTGCTAGTTACACTGCTGAACTTGACTTGTCTGATATCGGTAAGGGAACTTACCCTTACTATATGCTCAAGGAAATTGATGAGCAACCAACAGTGATGCGTAAGTTGATACAAGCCTACACAGATGAGTCTGGTCAAGTAGTCGTTGACCCAGCTATCATCCAGGCTGTTCAAGACGCAGACCGTATCTACATCCTTGCAGCTGGGACATCTTACCACGCAGGATTTGCTTCTAAGAAAATGCTGGAAGAATTGACAGATACGCCAGTTGAACTTGGAATCTCATCTGAGTGGGGCTACGGTATGCCACTTCTCAGCAAGAAACCACTCTTCATCTTTATCAGTCAGTCTGGTGAAACAGCGGATAGCCGTCAGGTTTTGGTTAAGGCTAATGAAATGGGAATCCCAAGCTTGACAGTAACAAACGTACCAGGCTCAACTCTTTCTCGTGAAGCTAACCATACCATGCTTCTTCATGCAGGTCCTGAAATTGCTGTGGCCTCAACCAAGGCCTATACAGCGCAAATCGCAGCCCTTGCCTTCCTTGCAAAAGCAGTCGGAGAAGCAAATGGCAATGCTAAAGCGCAAGCCTTTGATTTGGTGCATGAGTTGTCAATCGTAGCTCAGTCTATCGAATCAACTCTTTCAGAGAAAGAAGCTATTGAAGCCAAGGTTCGTGAGCTTCTTGAAACAACTCGCAATGCCTTTTATATTGGACGTGGTCAAGATTACTACGTAGCCATGGAAGCAAGTCTCAAACTTAAAGAGATTTCTTACATCCAGTGTGAAGGCTTTGCGGCAGGAGAACTTAAGCATGGAACTATTGCCTTGATTGAAGAAGGAACGCCTGTCTTGGCCCTCTTGTCAGATCCAGTCCTTGCTAATCATACTCGTGGAAATATCCAAGAGGTGGCAGCCCGTGGTGCTAAAGTCCTCACTATCGCAGAAGAAAATGTTGCCAAAGACACAGACGATATCGTTCTTACGACTGTACACCCTTACCTCTCACCGATTTCAATGGTTGTACCAACTCAATTGGTCGCTTACTTTGCAACACTCCACCGTGGACTTGATGTGGACAAACCACGTAACCTTGCTAAGTCAGTAACGGTAGAATAAGCTAAAAAAGTCTAGTTATCTAGGCTTTTTCTTGTGAGCAAATTGGTTGCTTGTAGTCAAGTTTCGTGTTAGAATAATTTTTCAAATTGAAGGACAGAAATAGACAAGGGGAATCACAATGGTAGAATTGGGAATTTCAACATTTGGGGAAACAACGGTGCTTGAAGGGACTGGGCAGACTTATAATCATGCTGAACGCATTCGCCAGTTGGTGGCAGAGATTGATCTGGCTGACAAGGTTGGTTTGGATGTGTATGGAATTGGTGAGCACCATCGAGCGGATTTTGCGGTATCAGCCCCAGAGATCGTCCTGGCAGCTGGGGCAGTCAATACCAAGAAAATCCGTTTAACCAGTGCAGTCAGTATTCTCTCAAGTATGGACCCTATTCGTTTGTTCCAACAATATGCGACCATCGATGCTTTGTCAAATGGACGTGCGGAGATTATGGTTGGAAGGGGTTCTTTCACGGAATCGTTTCTTCTGTTTGGATATGATTTGAAAGACTACGAAGCCCTTTTTGATGAGAAATTAGACTTGCTTCAGTTAGTCAATGAAAAGACCAAGTTAGACTGGCAAGGTCGATTGACCCAAACAATCTCTGGCAAAGAAGTCTATCCTCGTCCAGTTCAGGACAAATTACCCTTGTGGATAGCGACAGGTGGTCATGTTGAATCAACTGTGAAGATTGCTCAGGCTGGTCTACCGATTGTTTATGCCATTATTGGTGGCAATCCGCGTTATTTTAAAAAATTGATTCAGGCTTATCGTGAGATTGGGAGCGAAACGGGTCATGCCAGTCATGAACTAAAGGTTGGAGCCCATTCTTGGGGTTGGATTGCTGAAGATGGCGAGCAGGCTGTGAAAGATTATTTCCATCCGACCAAGCAAGTGGTGGATGCTATTTCCAAAGACCGTCCGCACTGGCAGGAATTACGTTATGAGCAATATTTGGAACAGGTAGGGCCAAATGGCGCTATGTTTGTGGGCAATCCAGATCAGGTGGCAGAAAAATTGATTCGCATGATAGAGGATTTAGGATTGGACCGCTTCATGCTCCATCTACCGCTTGGTTCCATGCCTCATGACCAGGTTCTGAGAGCTATTGAACTCTTCGGCACGCAAGTGGCTCCAAAAGTACGGGCTTATTTTGCCATGAAAGAGGCTTAATAAAAAATACTAATCAAATGTATTATAACCACAAATATTGTACAAAAAATAATCCCCCTGGACTTAATGCTTGGGGGATTTTTCTATAGGAGGGCTAGTTTAGTTCTCTTTTTTGTTTTTTAGCAAGAACCCGAGACCTAGAAGAGCGAGGAGACTAATTCCTGCAAACAGGAGTTTGTGATCGTTTTTGGTTCCTGTATTTGGAAGTTCAGCTTGTTTAGCTGGGGTTGCAGGTATATTTTCCTTGCTAGAGTTTTCTACAGATCCGTTTTGAATAGCTTCACTTACAGATGCTGGTTGTGCTTCTTGTGCTGGTTGTTCAGCTTGTGAATCAGTTGTAGCTTGGCTAGGTTTATCTTCTGCATCAGCTACTTTTTCATCTGGTCTAGTAGAATCAGGTTTAGTTTGTGGAGCTGGAGTTTGCTGTTCCGGTTTGACTACTCGGTTTGACATATTGTCTTGGCCGTTATTTTGACCGTGTTCTTGTTTTAGGCTAGAAAGGTCAAATTCTGGTTTTTCTTCCATAGCTGGGGCAACAATGGCACCGCCTTGAGAGACTCGAAGAACAGTAGCTGTAAGGGCATTCAATTTCAAGCCTTTTTCAGTCCATTCAAGTCCTTTCGGGTTGGCAATTCCAACTGGTCCTGCTTGGTTTTCATCTGCTAGAACTTCAGCATTTCTGAGGTGGGCAAAGGCAGTTCCCAAATTAAATTCGCGAGCTTTTTCATCCGCATTGACAAAGACTGCGTAGATATCACCGTTTGGAGCAGTAATTTGGTAGCCAATTACTACATCCTCTTTTTCTACACCATTTTGACCTGGAACAGTGATGAGGTGGACACGGTCCTTGATATCTTTAAGACTCTTGAGTCGGAAGGCATCTGTAGATTGACGAAGGGCAATCAACCCTTTCATATAGTCACGGCTCTTGACATTTTCAGGATATGCTTTTCCATCTGTAGCCTTAGTCCAATCAAACTTGTTGACTGCATCGCTAGAATCATAAGAGTCATGGATGAAGTAAGGATAGTCAAATGGATTGCCGTCCTTATCACGCAACAAGTGAGATTTGTTTGGAACCTTGTCCTCTGCTACTGGAGTCTTGTAGGCTGGGTCACGGAATTGTTTGGTACGTCCATATTCTTGACCAGAGTGGATAAATGGAGTTCCTTGAGCTGTCAAGACCATGAGGTTTCCAAGTCGTAAACGACGATGAATCTCAGCATAGTTCTCGGCCTTGCTTGGGTCTTTTTTAATAGACTGAGCGATGATGTCAAAGAGGGTCAAGTTATCATGGGCTGCGATGTATTGGATGACATCTCCAGGGCTGTCTGCTTCAAAGTTGGTTGGTTGAGCTATCAGATTTTTGAAGATAGTGTTGATATCACGCTTGCCACCTGTGATAAAGGCAGGTTGACCTTCATTTGGATAACCAGATTTGAGGTTGTTACGGATGTCATCTGAGAAGACAGCGACAGTATCGGTATGTTTCATCCAATCTTGGTCAGCAGCTTTAGTAGGCATATTTTCATCACCAGCATAGGTTCTCCAACCTTCACCCAGCATGATGAGGTTTGGATTGAGGGCGCGTGCAGCCTTGTAAGCTTCTTCGATAGAAGCGGCGTCATGGTCTCCCATCATATCGAAGCGGAATCCATCTACTTTGTAGGTATCAACTAGATATTTGATAGAATCAACTAGGAGGCGTTTGGTCATATGGTGAGTTGTCCCCAAACGTCCACCACCAAAGCTAGTTCGAGGTGTTCCATCAGCATCCATAAAGTGATAGTAGTTTGGTTCCAAATCTTCAAAGAGATCGACTTTGGCTGTATGGTTATAAACTACGTCCAGGATAGCTCCCATGCCACGTTTGTGGATTTCGTTGATGAGGTTTTTGAATTCTGCGATTCGTTTTTCTGGATTCTTAGGATCGCTTGAGTACATACCAGTCAATGAGAAGTAGTTTTGAGGGTCATATCCCCAGTTGTAGTTGCTGTTGCTTGAAGCATAGTCAGATAAGCGTTCGTGGTTCTTCAACTCATTGACAAAGTAGTAAGACAAGACTGGAAGGAGTTGGATGTGGGTTACACCCAAGTTTTTGAGGTAGTCTAGTTTTTCGATAAAGGCTTCAAAAGTACCAAATGGCTTAGTCAAATCTTTTGCGATGGCAGGATCTGAAGTGAAGTCACGCACATGAGCTTCATAGATGACAGCATCTTCGCGCGATTTGAAGTTGCGAATCTTACCATAAGTCAAGTCTTGAGGTCCTAGTTTAGCTGGATTTACAAAGGCAGCTTTAGCCACTTTATGGGCATCGTCAATCTTAGCATCGTCACTATTCCAAGCAGCGAGGGATTTAGCGTAAGGATCGAGTGCAAGAATAGTTTTACCTTGACGCTCGATTTGGTATTGATAATAGTAGCCAGTGAAATCTGTGATGCCTAGTTTGTTTGTGCTATCTAGAGTTTGTTTCCAAGTTCCTCTTTCCCCTTTTTCAAGAGCTACAGTTCCAACTACTTTTTCAGGGTCATTCTTGTCGTAGATAACAACAGAAACCTTATCAGCACTTGGTGACCAGAGGGTCAAATCAACCTGTTTTCCTTCTTCTTTGAGGTCAGCTCCAAGTTTACCATCATAGCTGTAAGTCTCATCTTTAAGACGCCAGCTTGTTTTGGTAGTGAATTTGTCAGAGTTGTAGCTAACGGTATAAGGATGTTTTGTGTCAGAGAAATCTCCGCTGTAGGTCACTTTCTTACCAGCCTCATCGATTGCAACATCAGTGATAGTTACTTTGTTTCCTAGATGATTAGTGATGTTGGAGTGTTTGAGGATATCTTCTTTTTTAGCACCGACAAGTGTTGAAAAACTACTTTCAATGCTAGAAGTTCCTACGTGTTGAGCTCCTGTCATGCGGATATCGTGCACATAGTAGGGGTTGGTGTAGATGGTTTCGTCATCATCTTTTAGGAAAATTTGGCTATGATTTTTCAAATCTGTGAACTTATAATCTTCTTTACGGATTTTCACATCGTCTCCTTGTTTCTTTCTGTCTAGTAATAAAAATCCAAGATCTTTAGCTGCATCTTTGAGTGGAATATCGATATAGCGACCATATTTGCCTGTAGCCGTAAAGTCTGTTCCGTTAGGCCATTCACCACTACTTGGATTTTTCACATCTCCCCAGTACCAGAGAGATTTCTTGTCATAGTTGCCATCTGTACGGTAGTAGTTGACGCGAATAGTTCCTGCAGGTTGTGGCTCGTAAGAGAAAACCTTGTGATCTTGGTCTAACCAAGCCTCATTCATCTTTGGTGCCAGTTTTTCTACCGATTTATCGCCGGTTAGATTTTTTCCGGCTGTATTATTGATGAGGAAGCTAATTTTTTTGGCTTGTTCTCCCTTTAATTTGACATCTAGGTAGTAGCCGTAGTCATCTTTTTTGGCATCCTTAAAGGACAAAGCTCCGTTAGGCCAGTTTTCAGAAGGTTTTTCAACATCGTCCCAAGTCCATAGTCCTTGACTATCCTTGTTTTCTTCAGGAAGTTTTTTGACGTGGATACGGAAGTAATTGTCTTCGATTGGCTCTTCTGCCTTAGTTTCAGTCGTAGTAGAAGTAGTTGGTTCGCTTGAACGATCTTGTCCGGTTTGTGGTGCTGAATCAGCGGGAGTTGCAGCAGGAGTGGTTGCCTCTGTTGCAGGTTGTTCTTCTTTTTTCTCTAGGGAAGCGTTTGCATTGTTAGGTGAAGAAAAATCGCTTTCGTTCTTTCCAGCGATGTCTGCTGTATCAGTAAGAGGTTGAGTAATAGTGTTAGTCGCTTCAGCACTAGCTGTTGTGGTTTCGTTGGCTGAGATAGTTGGTGTAGCCATGGCAAGTAGGACAAGGCTTGCGCCGATAAGGACAGAACCAGTTCCATTTTTGAGAGAACGGATGCTGTAGACCATTTTTTTCTCAGTGTGAGATGGTTTTTTTCTCATAATGATTCTCCAATCAATAAATTTCTATATCAGTATAGCATGTAGTAAAAAAAGATGCAAGCGTTTTCTTAAAATTGGAACAAAAGAAAAATCGCAACAGATTTTCTGTTACGACTCAGCTAGTCTTTCTTTATGAATTTGAGAAGCCAGAAGGTGGAGATGGAGGAATAATTCTGAAGTAGAGAAGTTACGATTGTAGATAATTGGTTTAGGAGAGTTAGTGACAGGAAAGGTAGTGATAACAATATCGTGCGGAATTTGATTGAGAATCGAGAAAGAAATCGTAGATTCTTCCCAAGAATCAAATAGATAGAGATTGTTTCCGTAGTGAGTTAGGGTGTCGATTAGGCTTTGTGCGTGATGGTTATCCAGATGACTAATGACCAAAACACGTATTTTGGGAAGTTTTTGAAGCAGTTGGACTAAAATTCGATGCCCTTGGATAGTGAAGGTGTAGACCATCTCTTGTTGCTTACTTGGCTTACTGTTTAGTCCCATCTCAGTCAGATAAGATTGAAATTTGTGTTGACTTACTTCAAATAGTTTTGGAAATTCTGCTTGATAATTGCTTAAAATCTGGGATTTCTGTTTGTCGAGAGACTGATTGTTGAGTAAATGGAAGAAATCAGCTTGGGCAGTGTAGTGGAGGAGCCAAATCAATTCCTCACGATTTTCAATCTGTAGGTGAAATTCTTTAGCCAGCTCTTCTAGAATTTGACTCAATAAACGGTAGGATTTTTGGATATGATGAATATCGCCCAGTGCCCTATTATTAGCATTGTCTGTAATTTTAGAAGATTTGATTGGGTTTGAAAATAGTTGTTCCAGTGTTTTCTTTGTAGGTTCAAAATGGAGTTTTTTAGCCAGTTTTTTGATATCTTGTTCAAAATGGGGAATCTGCATGAGAGAGCTGTAGTGACTGGTTAAAAGAGGAGTAGGATTTTCAATGAAACGTCCCCTATTTAAACGCTCTAGATTGATAGCTAGGGTATATTTGATTTGCCGTAGACTGCTGAGGGTGAGTGAAACTTGTTGGGCGTTCAAAAATAGCTGAATCAAGTGAGTGAGTGATTCTTCAGAAATAGAAGGGAAGGGCCAATCAAGAAAGTCGTAACTTTGACTAAAGTAGTCTAGATAAAAGGCGCGAATGTCCTCTTCTGTTCCCTCTATGACTAAAGGGGAAGGTTGGATGCTGATGTTATAGTGTTGTAGAAGTTTCGTATTTAGATGCTGGATGATTTCCTGAACTCGTTCGTAGCTAATCACAAGCTCTAGGCACATTTGGTTAAGTGAGCCTTCCTCCTTGAAAAACAGACGGTTCAAAAAAGAGTAGGTTTCAGATTGTTTAAAAATCTCAATCCTAGGATCCAAGGTGTTTTGGAAGTCAAACTGCAATTGAATACCTTTTTTTCTTGATTGTATCAGGAGGTTTGGAAATAATTGCTCAAGCTTAAAAAGGTGTTCTTGTAATTCTTCTATTGAATAATTCAGCTTCTCGGCCAAGACTGAGAGTTCTATCCAATCATGGTGTTTGGTTATTTCTTCCAGTAAGAATAGCAAATCTTGTTCAGTCTTAGAAAGCAAGATATTCATCATAAATCTCCCTATATATTTATACATATATATTAAAAGAAAAGTCTGATAAAGTCAAGAAAAATAGCCTATGATAAAAAAGGAAAAGTTGTAATTCACTATATTCTTAGTGAACTACTAAACTGAAAACGAAGTTTGCAAAGTGATCATTGAATTTAATGTTTTATAGGAAAAGATTTTGTCAAAAAATCGTTAATTCCCTTGAAAAATCTAGCTAAATAGGGTATAATATGAGTAATCATTTGTCGTAGGTTTTGTCTGAAATATTGTCCAGACAAGGCTCACAGCAGTTAAATCTTCTGAAAAAGTCAGATTTAGCTGCTCTTTTTGTGCTTTTTTTCAGGATTTCGAGCATTTGTAACAAAGACTTAAAGATTCTGAAAATTTATCAAAGGGACACGGTGATAGAGGTTTTACAACCATATGACGATTAGAAAGCCTGATTGACAAGGCTTGGAACTTATTTACAAAGGAGAATCATCTTGGCAGGACATGACGTTCAATACGGGAAACATCGTACCCGTCGTAGTTTTTCAAGAATCAAAGAAGTTCTTGACTTACCAAATTTGATTGAAATTCAAACTGATTCATTCAAAGCTTTCCTAGACCACGGTCTTAAGGAAGTGTTTGAAGATGTATTGCCAATTTCAAACTTCACAGACACGATGGAGTTGGAATTTGTTGGATATGAAATCAAGGAACCAAAATACACGCTCGAAGAAGCTCGTATCCACGATGCCAGCTACTCGGCACCAATTTTTGTAACCTTCCGCTTGATCAATAAAGAAACAGGCGAAATCAAGACTCAAGAAGTTTTCTTTGGTGATTTCCCAATCATGACAGAAATGGGTACTTTTATTATCAATGGTGGTGAACGTATCATCGTATCTCAGTTGGTCCGCTCACCAGGTGTTTACTTTAACGATAAAGTTGATAAAAACGGTAAAGTGGGCTACGGTTCAACTGTTATCCCTAACCGTGGAGCTTGGTTGGAACTTGAAAGCGACTCAAAAGATATCGCCTACACTCGTATCGACCGTACTCGTAAGATTCCATTTACAACATTGGTTCGTGCGCTTGGTTTCTCAGGTGATGATGAAATCTTTGATATCTTTGGTGACAGCGAATTGGTTCGCAACACTGTTGAAAAAGATATCCACAAGAACCCAATGGACTCTCGTACCGACGAAGCCTTGAAAGAAATTTACGAACGCCTTCGTCCAGGTGAACCTAAGACTGCTGAAAGCTCACGTAGCTTGCTTGTAGCTCGTTTCTTTGACCCACGTCGCTATGACTTGGCAGCAGTTGGTCGCTATAAGATCAATAAAAAACTCAATGTTAAAACACGTTTGCTAAACCAAACCATTGCAGAGCCATTGGTAGATCCTGAAACTGGAGAAATCTTGGTAGAAGCTGGTACAATCATGACTCGTAGCGTGATTGAAAGCATTGAAAGCTATTTGGATGGCGACTTGAACAAGATTGTCTACATTCCAAATGATGCTGCCGTAGTAACAGAGCCAGTTGTTCTTCAAAAATTCAAGGTTGTTGCTCCAACTGATCCAGACCGTGTTGTAACGATCATCGGTAATGCCAATCCAGATGACAAGGTTCGTATCGTCACTCCTGCAGATATCCTTGCTGAGATGAGCTACTTCCTCAACTTGGCTGAAGGACTTGGCCGTGTAGATGATATCGACCACCTTGGAAACCGTCGTATCCGTGCGGTCGGTGAATTGCTTGCTAACCAAGTACGTCTGGGACTTTCTCGTATGGAACGTAATGTCCGTGAACGTATGTCTGTTCAGGACAACGAAGTCTTGACACCACAACAAATCATCAATATCCGTCCTGTAACAGCTGCAGTTAAAGAATTCTTTGGTTCATCACAGTTGTCACAGTTCATGGACCAACACAACCCACTTTCTGAGTTGTCTCACAAACGCCGTTTGTCAGCCTTAGGACCTGGTGGTTTGACACGTGACCGTGCTGGATATGAAGTTCGTGACGTGCATTACACTCACTATGGTCGTATGTGTCCAATCGAGACACCTGAAGGACCAAACATCGGTTTGATTAATAACTTGTCATCTTACGGGCACTTGAACAAATATGGTTTTGTTCAAACGCCATACCGTAAGGTTGACCGCGAAACAGGTGTTGTCACGAACGAAATCGTTTGGTTGACAGCTGATGAAGAAGATGAATTTACTGTAGCACAGGCTAATTCTCGTCTAAATGAAGATGGAACCTTTGCTGAGAAAGTTGTCATGGGACGTCACCAAGGGGTCAACCAAGAGTATCCAGCTAATATTGTTGACTATATGGACGTTTCACCAAAACAGGTAGTTGCCGTTGCGACAGCATGTATTCCTTTCTTGGAAAACGATGACTCCAACCGTGCCCTCATGGGAGCCAACATGCAACGTCAGGCTGTGCCATTGATCAATCCTCAGGCACCTTACGTTGGTACTGGTATGGAATACCAAGCAGCCCACGACTCTGGAGCGGCTGTGATTGCTCAGTATGATGGTAAAGTTACTTACGCAGATGCTGACAAGGTAGAAGTACGCCGTGAAGATGGTTCATTGGACGTTTACCACATCCAAAAATTCCGTCGTTCAAACTCAGGTACTGCCTACAACCAACGCACTCTCGTAAAAGTTGGCGATGTCGTTGAAAAAGGTGATTTCATCGCTGACGGACCTTCTATGGAAAATGGAGAAATGGCGCTTGGACAAAACCCAATCGTTGCCTACATGACTTGGGAAGGTTACAACTTCGAGGATGCCGTTATCATGAGCGAACGCTTGGTGAAAGACGATGTCTATACATCTGTTCACCTTGAAGAATACGAATCAGAAACACGCGATACAAAGCTTGGGCCTGAAGAAATCACTCGTGAAATTCCAAACGTTGGTGAAGATGCTCTTAAAGACCTTGACGAAATGGGTATTATCCGTATCGGAGCTGAGGTTAAAGAAGGTGACATTCTTGTAGGTAAAGTAACACCTAAGGGTGAGAAAGACCTTTCGGCTGAAGAACGCCTCTTGCACGCTATCTTCGGAGACAAGTCTCGTGAGGTGCGTGACACTTCTCTTCGTGTACCACACGGTGCCGATGGTGTCGTTCGTGATGTGAAGATCTTTACACGTGCAAATGGAGATGAGTTGCAATCAGGTGTTAACATGCTGGTTCGCGTCTACATCGCTCAAAAACGTAAGATCAAGGTCGGAGATAAGATGGCCGGACGTCACGGAAACAAAGGGGTTGTCTCTCGTATCGTTCCTGTAGAAGACATGCCTTACCTTCCAGACGGAACTCCAGTCGACATCATGTTGAACCCACTTGGGGTGCCATCACGTATGAATATCGGTCAGGTTATGGAGCTTCACCTTGGTATGGCGGCTCGTACTCTTGGTATTCACATCGCAACACCAGTCTTTGACGGAGCAAGTTCTGAAGACCTTTGGTCAACTGTTAAAGAAGCAGGTATGGATAGCGATGCCAAAACAATCCTTTACGATGGACGTACTGGTGAGCCATTTGATAACCGTGTGTCAGTTGGTGTCATGTACATGATCAAACTCCACCACATGGTTGATGATAAATTGCACGCGCGTTCAGTCGGGCCTTACTCAACCGTTACTCAACAACCACTTGGAGGTAAAGCCCAGTTTGGTGGACAACGTTTCGGTGAGATGGAGGTTTGGGCTCTTGAAGCCTACGGTGCGTCAAATGTCCTTCAAGAAATCTTGACTTACAAGTCTGACGATATCAACGGACGTTTGAAAGCTTATGAAGCTATTACAAAAGGAAAACCAATTCCAAAACCAGGTGTTCCAGAATCCTTCCGAGTTCTTGTGAAAGAATTGCAATCTCTTGGTCTTGACATGCGTGTCCTTGACGAAGATGACCAAGAAGTGGAACTTCGTGACTTGGATGAAGGAATGGACGAAGATGTCATCCACGTAGATGATCTTGAAAAAGCCCGCGAAAAAGCAGCCCAAGAGGCTAAAGCAGCCTTTGAAGCTGAAGAAGCTGAGAAAGAAGCAAAAGCGGAAGAAACAGAAGAAGCTGCTGAACAAGAATAAGTAGCTCACTTAGAATAGAAAGGGAAGAAATAGTGGTTGATGTAAATCGTTTTAAAAGTATGCAAATCACCCTAGCTTCTCCAAGTAAAGTCCGTTCATGGTCTTATGGAGAAGTCAAAAAACCTGAAACAATCAATTACCGTACCTTGAAACCAGAACGTGAAGGACTCTTTGATGAAGTCATCTTTGGTCCTACAAAAGACTGGGAATGTGCTTGTGGTAAGTACAAACGCATTCGTTACAGAGGGATTGTTTGTGACCGTTGTGGGGTTGAAGTAACGCGTACAAAAGTTCGTCGTGAGCGTATGGGACATATCGAATTGAAAGCTCCTGTATCTCACATTTGGTACTTCAAGGGGATTCCAAGCCGTATGGGCTTGACCCTTGATATGAGTCCTCGTGCACTTGAGGAAGTTATCTACTTTGCAGCTTATGTGGTGATCGATCCCAAGGATACACCACTTGAGCACAAGTCTATCATGACAGAGCGCGAATACCGTGAGCGCTTGCGTGAGTATGGTTATGGATCATTCGTTGCCAAGATGGGTGCCGAAGCCATCCAAGACCTTTTGAAACAAGTAGATCTTGAAAAAGAAATTGCTGAACTCAAAGAAGAGTTGAAAACAGCAACTGGACAAAAACGTATCAAAGCGATTCGTCGTTTGGATGTGTTGGATGCCTTTTACAAGTCTGGAAACAAACCTGAATGGATGATTCTTAACATCCTTCCGGTTATTCCACCAGATCTTCGTCCAATGTTGCAGTTGGATGGTGGCCGTTTTGCCTCATCTGACTTGAACGACCTGTATCGCCGTGTTATCAACCGTAACAACCGTTTGGCTCGTTTGCTTGAGTTGAATGCACCAGGTATCATCGTTCAAAATGAGAAGCGTATGCTTCAAGAAGCGGTTGACGCTTTGATTGACAATGGTCGTCGTGGTCGTCCAATCACAGGACCAGGTAGTCGTCCACTTAAATCATTGAGCCACATGCTCAAAGGTAAACAAGGACGCTTCCGTCAAAACTTGCTCGGTAAACGTGTTGACTTCTCAGGACGTTCCGTTATCGCTGTTGGTCCAACTCTTAAGATGTACCAATGTGGTGTGCCACGTGAAATGGCGATTGAGCTCTTTAAACCATTTGTGATGCGTGAAATCGTTGCACGTGATATCGTGCAAAACGTCAAAGCTGCTAAACGCTTGGTCGAACGCGGAGATGAGCGTATCTGGGATATCCTTGAAGAAGTGATCAAAGAACACCCAGTACTTCTTAACCGCGCACCGACCCTTCACCGTTTGGGTATCCAAGCCTTCGAGCCAGTCTTGATTGATGGTAAGGCCCTTCGCTTGCACCCGCTTGTCTGTGAAGCCTACAATGCCGACTTTGACGGGGACCAAATGGCCATTCACGTACCGCTTTCAGAAGAAGCCCAAGCAGAAGCTCGTATCTTGATGCTCGCTGCTGAGCATATCTTGAACCCGAAAGATGGTAAACCAGTTGTTACTCCATCTCAGGATATGGTTTTGGGTAACTACTACTTGACTATGGAAGAAGCTGGTCGTGAAGGTGAAGGAATGGTCTTCAAAGACCGTGACGAAGCGGTTATGGCTTACCGCAATGGTTATGTTCACCTCCACTCACGTGTTGGTATTGCAACAGATAGTCTCAACAAACCATGGACAGAAGAGCAAAAACACAAGGTCTTGCTTACAACAGTTGGTAAAATCCTTTTCAATGACATCATGCCAGAGGGTCTACCATACTTGCAAGAACCAAACAATGCCAACTTGACAGAAGGCGTTCCTGCTAAATACTTCTTGCCACTTGGTGGAGATATCAAGGAAGCTATCAGCAAACTTGAACTCAACCCTCCATTCAAGAAGAAAAACCTTGGAAATATCATCGCTGAAATCTTCAAACGTTTCCGTACGACAGAAACTTCTGCCCTACTTGACCGTATGAAGAACCTCGGTTACCACCACTCAACTCTTGCAGGATTGACAGTGGGTATTGCCGATATCCCAGTCGTTGATGACAAGGCTGAAATCATTGAAGAATCACACAAACGTGTAGAACAAATTACAAAACAATTCCGTCGTGGTATGATCACAGATGATGAGCGTTACAATGCCGTTACAGCTGAATGGCGTGCTGCCCGTGAAAAACTTGAGAAACGCTTGATTGCCAACCAAGATCCTAAGAACCCAATCGTTATGATGATGGACTCTGGAGCCCGTGGTAACATCTCAAACTTCTCACAGCTTGCCGGTATGCGTGGTCTGATGGCGGCTCCGAACGGACGTATCATGGAATTGCCAATCCTTTCAAACTTCCGCGAAGGTTTGTCGGTATTGGAAATGTTCTTCTCAACTCACGGTGCCCGTAAAGGTATGACTGATACGGCCCTTAAGACAGCCGACTCAGGTTACTTGACTCGTCGTTTGGTTGACGTTGCCCAAGACGTTATCATCCGTGAGGATGACTGTGGAACAGACCGTGGTCTCTTGATCCGTTCTATCGCAGAAGGAAAAGAGATGATCGAGTCTCTCGAAGAGCGTCTCAATGGTCGTTACACTAAGAAAACTGTTAAACATCCAGAAACTGGTGCAGTTATTATCGGTCCAAATGAGTTGATTACAGAAGATAAGGCGCGTGAAATTGTCAATGCTGGTGTGGAAGAAGTGACTATCCGCTCTGTATTTACATGTAACACTCGTCACGGTGTCTGCCGTCACTGTTACGGTATCAACTTGGCGACTGGTGATGCGGTTGAAGTTGGTGAAGCAGTTGGTACAATCGCTGCCCAATCTATCGGGGAACCTGGTACACAGCTTACAATGCGTACCTTCCACACGGGTGGGGTTGCCTCAAATACCGATATCACTCAGGGTCTTCCTCGTGTCCAAGAAATCTTTGAAGCCCGCAATCCTAAAGGGGAAGCGGTTATCACAGAGGTTAAAGGACAAGTTACAGCTATCGAAGAAGATGCATCAACTCGTACTAAGAAAGTTTTTGTTAAGGGTGAAACTGGCGAAGGTGAATACGTCGTTCCATTTACAGCTCGTATGCGTGTTGAAGTTGGGGACCAAGTAGCGCGTGGTGCTGCTCTTACGGAAGGTTCTATCCAACCAAAACGTCTCCTTGCAGTTCGTGATGTCTTGTCAGTTGAAACCTACCTTCTCGGTGAAGTACAAAAAGTTTACCGTAGCCAAGGGGTAGAAATCGGTGACAAACACATCGAGGTAATGGTTCGTCAAATGATCCGTAAAGTTCGTGTCATGGATCCAGGTGACACAGACCTTCTCATGGGTACCCTTATGGATATCAATGACTTTACAGATGCCAATAAAGATGTTCTTATCGCAGGTGGTGTTCCAGCGACTGGTCGTCCAGTTCTTATGGGAATTACCAAAGCCTCACTTGAAACAAATAGTTTCTTGTCAGCGGCTTCCTTCCAGGAAACAACTCGTGTCCTTACTGACGCGGCTATCCGTGGTAAGAAAGACCATCTCCTTGGACTCAAGGAAAATGTTATCATCGGTAAGATCATCCCAGCAGGTACTGGTATGGCTCGTTACCGTAACCTTGAACCACATGCTATCAACGAAGAAGAATACCTTAATCCTCCAGTAGAGGAAGAAGGAAATGAAGAAACAACAGAAGTAGTTGTGGATGCTGCCGTTGAAACTGTGGAAGAAACAGTAGAATAAAAGAGAATGAGAGAGCCTTCGGGTTCTCTTTTCTGAAAACTTTCTCCATTTTTCCACGAAATGTGGTAAAATAAAAGAAAGAAGCTGACAAAGGAGACGGGCATGGAACAAACATTTTTTATCATTAAACCAGACGGTGTAAAAAGAGGGCTAGTTGGTGAAGTGTTGAAACGCATCGAACAACGTGGATTTATAATTGAAAAATTGGAGTTGCGTTCACAGCTTTCAGAAGACTTGATTGACCAGCACTATCAGGACTTGGTTAATCAAAGTTTTTACCCACCGATTCGTGAATTTATGACTTCAGGACCGATTCTTGTAGGTATCATTTCAGGTCCCAAAGTAATCGAAACTTGGCGGACCATGATAGGCGCAACTCGTCCAGAAGAAGCTTTGCCAGGGACTATTCGAGGTGATTTTGCAAAAGCTGCTGGAGAAAACCAAGCTATCCAAAATGTTGTACATGGTTCAGATTCAGAAGAGTCAGCTAAGCGAGAAATTGCTCTTTGGTTTTAAGAGTTGATTGGCTCAATCAATTGGTTGAAAGCTCATTTGAATAGAAAGTATGGTCAATTAGTTTAAGATATGACGCATAATATCAAATTTTTTAGTTTTTGATATGGTGCGTTTTTTTGATTTCAAGTTTAGCCTCTCGTGTTTGTTTAGCATCTAAAAGAGACATTTGAGAAGATTGGAAACAGTTCTCCCTTTTCTCCGAGTATAATGATTGGTAGGAAGGGAGAGAAAAGATGAAATCAATGAGAATCTTATTTTTGTTAGCTTTAATTCAAATCAGTTTGAGTAGCTGTTTCCTATGGAAGGAATGCATCTTGTCCTTTAAACAAAGTACAGCTTTTTTCATCGGAAGTATGGTCTTCGTTTCAGGAATCTGTGCTGGAGTAAATTATCTTTATACCTGTAAGCAAGAAGTTCATAGTGTCCTAGCCAGTAAGAAGTCAGTGAAGCTTTTTTATAGTATCCTACTCTTAATTAATTTGTTAGGAGCTGTTCTTGTCTTGTCAGATAACTTGCTCATTAAAAATACGCTGCAACAAGAATTAGTTGACTTTTTATTGCCATCCTTCTTTTTCCTATTTGGACTAGATTTGCTGATTTTTTTACCTTTGAAAAAATATATGCGCGATTTTCTTGCCATGCTAGACAGAAAAAAGACAGTGTTGGTGACTATTTTAGCAACACTTATTTTCTTAAGAAATCCAATGACCATTGTCTCACTTCTGATTTATATTGGACTGGGTTTGTTTTTTGCAGCCTATCTTGTCCCAAATTCGGTTAAGCAGGAAGTTTCCTTTTATGGTCATATTTTCCGAGATCTTGTATTGGTCATTGCTACGCTCATTTTCTTTTAGGGAAAGCCTGTTTTTATGGATGTTATGATGGTAATGCTCTTCGAACATTTCTTCAAACTACGTCAGCGTAGCCTTTCCGTAGGTATATGATACTGACTCTGTCAGTTCTATCCACAACCTCAAAACAGTGTTTTGAGCAACCTGCGGCTAGCTTCCTAGTTTGCTATTTGATTTTCATTGAGTATAAGTTTGGTAGGAAAATAGACACAAAAGAAAAGTTTTTGGTATAATAAGAATATGTACACAAAAAATGAAGAAGAGTTGCAAGCCTTAGGGGAGCATTTGGGTCATCTATTAGAAAAGAATGATGTTTTAATTTTAACTGGAGAACTGGGCGCAGGTAAAACGACATTTACAAAAGGTCTTGCTAAAGGGTTACAGATTTCTCAGATGATTAAGAGTCCAACTTACACTATCGTAAGAGAGTATGAAGGTCGTCTTCCACTTTATCACCTAGATGTTTATCGTATTGAGGGGGATGCTGATTCTATCGACTTGGATGAGTTTCTCTTTGGTGGTGGAGTGACTGTCATTGAGTGGGGCCATCTTTTAGGTGATGCCTTGCCAAATACTTATTTAGAATTGGAAATTCTAAAAGAAGCAGATGGACGCCGTTTAAATTTCCAGGCAAAGGGGTTGCGTGCAGAAAAACTCTTAGAGGAGCTTCAACATGGAGTATGAATTGCTCATTAGAGAAGCAGAACCTGGTGATGCTGTTGAGTTAGTAACATTTTTAAATCGTGTCAGTTTAGAGACAGATTTTACCAGTTTAGATGGAGATGGTATTCTCTTGACCGGTGAGGAGATGGAAGTATTCCTCAACAAGCAAGCTAGTTCAGACAATCAGATAAGCTTACTTGCATTCTTAAATGGTAAAATTGCTGGCCTTGTAAATATTACAGCTGACCAGCGCAAGAGAGTCCGTCATATTGGAGATCTCTTCATTGTGATTGGAAAAAGATATTGGAATAATGGCTTGGGAAGTTTGTTGATAGAAGAAGCGATAGAGTGGGCACAAGCAAGTGGTATTCTGCGTCGTCTCCAACTGACTGTCCAAACTCGTAATCAAGCAGCAGTTCATCTTTATCAAAAGCATGGCTTTGTAATTGAAGGTCGCCAAGAGCGTGGAGCATATATAGAAGAAGGGAAATTTATCGATGTTTACTTGATGGGTAAACTGATAGACTAGTAGAAATATGGTTAAAAAAATTATTGGAATGGTGCTAGCTTTTCTAGCTGTGACAGTTTTGGGTGTTGGTGTTTTTGCTTATACTATTTATCAGCAAGGTACAGAGACTTTGGCAAAAACCTATAAAAAAATAGGAGAAGAAACCAAGGTTATTGAAGCAACAGAGCCTTTGACCATTCTGTTGATGGGGGTTGATACTGGGAACGTAGAGCGTACAGACCAATGGGCTGGAAATAGTGACAGTATGATTTTGCTGACTGTCAATCCTCACACAAAGAAAACGACGATGATGAGTTTGGAACGTGATATCCTGACTAAAATTCAACATAAAGATGGTAGTATTGAAGAAGCGAAGCTAAACGCTGCCTATGCTGGTGGTGGTGCAGAACTTGCGATAGAAACAATTCAAAAGATGATGAACCTTCATATTGATCGCTACATTATGGTCAACATGCAAGGCTTGCAACAATTGGTCGATGCAGTGGGAGGTATTACGGTTAATAATACACTAGGTTTCCCAATCTCTATCAGTGACCAAGAAGAATTTAACACCATTTCTATCGGTGTTGGAGAGCAGACAATAAATGGAGAAGAAGCACTTGTTTATTCACGCATGCGTTATCAAGACCCAGAAGGAGACTACGGACGTCAGAAGCGTCAGCGTGAAGTCATTCAAAAAGTTGTTGAAAAAGTTCTTAGTTTAAATAGTGTCAGTCACTATCAGTCTATCTTAAAAGCCCTAAGTACTAATATGCAGACTAATATCGATTTATCTGCAAAAAGTATTCCAAGCTTATTGGGCTACAAAGATTCATTTAACACCATTGAAACACAACAGTTGAAGGGTGAAGGGGAGATGCTACAAGGCGTTTCTTATCAAATTGTTACAAGAAACCACATGTTGGAAATGCAGAATCTTTTGAGACGTTCTTTGGGACAAGAAGAAGTTACTCAGCTTGAAACAAATGTTGTCTTATTTGAAGATTTATTTGGACGAACACCTGTTGGTGACGAAGACAATTAACTTTCTTACTATAAATAAAAAAATCAATCGTGGGAAATTTCCTGCGATTTTTTCAAAAAAATACGAATAGATAGGTAGGAGGAAACATGAAAGCAGAAATCATTGCTGTTGGAACAGAGATTTTGACAGGACAGATTGTCAACACTAATGCCCAGTTTTTATCGGAAAAATTAGCAGAGATTGGGGTAGATGTATATTTTCAGACGGCTGTAGGAGACAACGAAGCCCGTCTCTTATCCCTGCTTGAGATTGCTAGTCAACGTAGCAGTCTGGTGATTTTGACAGGTGGTTTGGGGCCAACTGAGGACGATTTGACCAAACAAACTCTGGCTAAATTTTTAGGGAAAGAATTAGTTTTTGATCCTCAGGCGCAGGCGAAATTGGATGTATTTTTTGCACAGAGACCGGACTATGCCCGAACACCTAATAACGAAAGACAAGCTCAACTTGTAGAAGGAGCGACTCCGCTGCCCAACGAAACAGGACTGGCTGTGGGGGGGATGTTAGAGGCCGAAGGAGTGACCTACGTCGTCCTTCCAGGTCCACCAAGTGAATTGAAACCCATGGTCTTAAATCAACTTCTACCTAAGTTGATGACAGGGAGCAAGCTGTATTCCCGAGTTCTTCGTTTCTTTGGAATTGGCGAAAGTCAGCTGGTGACCATTTTGGCTGATTTGATTGACAATCAAACAGATCCGACCTTGGCACCTTATGCCAAGACAGGAGAAGTCACTCTACGTCTGTCAACAAAGGTTAGCAGTCAAGAAGAGGCGAATCAAGCGCTGGATATCTTAGAAAACCAAATCTTGGAGTATCAGACCTTTGAAGGAATTTGTTTACGAGAACTTTGTTATGGTTATGGGGAAGAAACTAGTTTAGCTAGCATTGTGGTAGAAGAACTGAAAAAGCAAGGGAAAACCATTACGGCAGCAGAGAGTTTGACGGCAGGACTTTTCCAAGCCACTGTAGCTGATTTTTCGGGTGCTTCAAGTATATTTAAGGGTGGTTTCGTGACCTATAGCTTGGAGGAAAAATCAAAGATGTTGGATATTCCTGCCAAGGATTTGGAAGAACATGGTGTAGTGTCTGAATTTACAGCTCAGAAGATGGCTGAGCAGGCACGAATCAAGACCCAGTCTGATTTTGGCCTTAGTTTGACTGGAGTGGCAGGACCAGATAGCCTAGAAGGGCACCCAGCTGGGACAGTTTACATAGGATTGGCGCAAGAGAAAGGAACTGAGGTCATCAAGGTGAATATTGGAGGCAGAAGTCGAGCAGATGTACGTCACATTGCGGTTATGCATGCCTTTAACCTAGTTCGCAAGGCTTTATTAAGTAACCAACTTTTGATATAATAGTAGATAGGTCTGAGGACCATTAGAATGTAGGAGAATAGAATGGCGAAAAAACCAAAAAAATTAGAAGAAATTTCAAAAAAATTTGGGGCAGAACGTGAAAAGGCCTTGAATGACGCTCTCAAATTGATTGAGAAAGACTTTGGTAAAGGATCAATCATGCGTTTGGGTGAACGTGCGGAGCAAAAGGTGCAAGTGATGAGCTCAGGCTCCTTGGCGCTTGACATTGCCCTTGGTTCAGGTGGTTATCCTAAGGGACGTATCATCGAAATCTATGGACCAGAGTCATCTGGTAAGACAACGGTTGCCCTTCATGCAGTTGCGCAAGCGCAAAAAGAAGGTGGGATTGCAGCCTTTATCGATGCGGAACATGCCCTCGATCCAGCTTATGCTGCAGCCCTTGGTGTCAACATTGACGAATTGCTCTTGTCCCAACCAGACTCAGGAGAGCAAGGTCTTGAGATTGCAGGAAAATTGATTGATTCAGGTGCTGTAGATCTTGTCGTGGTCGACTCAGTTGCAGCCCTTGTCCCTCGTGCGGAAATTGATGGAGATATCGGTGATAGCCACGTTGGTTTGCAGGCTCGTATGATGAGCCAGGCCATGCGTAAACTTGGTGCTTCTATTAATAAAACCAAAACAATTGCCATCTTTATCAACCAATTGCGTGAAAAAGTTGGGGTTATGTTTGGAAATCCAGAAACAACTCCTGGTGGACGTGCTTTGAAATTCTATGCTTCAGTACGTTTGGATGTTCGTGGAAGCACACAAATCAAGGGAACGGGTGACCAAAAAGATACCAATGTCGGTAAGGAAACCAAGATTAAGGTCGTGAAAAACAAGGTGGCTCCACCATTTAAAGAAGCTTTCGTTGAAATCATGTACGGAGAAGGGATTTCTAAGACTGGTGAACTGTTGAAGATCGCAAGCGATTTGGATATCATCAAAAAAGCAGGAGCTTGGTACTCTTACAAGGATGAGAAAATCGGGCAGGGTTCTGAAAATGCTAAGAAATACTTGGCAGATCACCCAGAAGTCTTTGATGAAATCGACCATCAAGTCCGTGTTCAATTTGGTTTGATTGATGGAGAAGAAGCTTCTGCAGAAGGTGTTGAAACTAAAAAAGATGAGGCAGTTCAAGCAGACTCTGTGAATGAAGAAGTAATACTTGACCTAGGCGACGAGCTTGAAATCGAAATTGAAGAATAAGCTGTTAAAGTAGTGGAGAAATCCTCTACTTTTTCGATTTTTTGTTCAAATTTTCAGATTGCCTATAGTTTGCTGTTTCTTGTTGCTCCTCTAGAAAGCTGATATAATAGCCTTATGAATAAAAAACGAACAGTGGACCTGATACATGGTCCGATTCTTCCTTCGCTCTTAAGCTTCGCCTTCCCAATCTTGCTATCAAATATTTTTCAACAGCTCTATAATACTGCTGATGTCTTGATTGTTGGACGATTTCTTGGTCAAGAATCCTTGGCGGCGGTAGGAGCGACAACAGCGATTTTTGACTTGATTGTAGGTTTTACTCTTGGTGTTGGCAATGGCATGGGGATTGTCATTGCCCGTTATTACGGGGCTCGGAATTTTATAAAAATTAAGGAAGCAGTAGCAGCCACCTGGATTTTAGGTGCTCTTTTGAGTATTGTAGTTATGCTGCTGGGATTTGTCGGTCTGTATCCACTCTTGCAATATTTAGATACTCCTGCAGAAATCCTTCCCCAGTCCTATCAATATATTTCTATGATTGTGACCTGTGTAGGTGTCAGCTTTGCTTATAATCTTTTTGCAGGCTTGTTGCGGTCTATTGGGGACAGTCTAGCTGCCCTTGGATTTTTGATTTTTTCTGCTATGGTTAATGTGGTTCTGGATCTCTATTTTATTACACAATTGCATCTGGGAGTTCAATCCGCGGGACTTGCTACCATTATTTCGCAAGGCTTATCAGCGGTTCTTTGCTTTTATTATATCCGTAAGAGTGTGCCTGAGCTACTCCCTCAGCTCAAGCATTTCAAATGGGATAAGACCTTGTACGTGGATCTCTTGGAACAAGGTTTGGCTATGGGCTTGATGAGTTCAATTGTATCTATTGGCAGTGTGATTTTGCAATCTTCTGTTAATACCTTTGGTGCCGTAATTATTAGTGCCCAGACGGCAGCACGCCGTATTATGGCTTTCGCCCTTCTTCCTATGACCGCTATTTCTGCCTCGATGACGACCTTTGCTTCTCAGAATTTAGGAGCTAAGCGACCAGACCGCATTGTTCAAGGCCTTCGAATCGGCAGTCGTTTAAGCATGTCCTGGGCAGTTTTGGTTTGTATCTTCCTCTTTTTTGCCAGTCCAGCCTTGGTTTCCTTCTTGGCTAGTTCGACAGATGGTTACTTGATAGAAAATGGAAGTCTCTATCTGCAAATCAGCTCAGCTTTTTATCCTATTTTGAGTCTCTTGTTGATTTATCGCAATTGTTTGCAGGGCTTGGGGCAAAAGATCCTTCCTCTAGTTTCTAGCTTTATTGAACTAATCGGGAAAATCGCTTTTGTGGTCTTGATTATCCCTTGGGCTGGCTATAAGGGAGTTATCCTTTGCGAACCCCTCATCTGGGTTGCCATGACTATTCAGCTGTACTTCTCACTGTTTCGCCACCCCTTGATAAAAGAAGGCAAGGAAATCTTGGCAACTAAGGTACCATCCTAGCTTGATTTGCTAAATAAAATCCATTTCCTCTAGTGAAAATCGAAAAAACTTGTGTTATAATAAGAAAGATTAAAATGTGAAAAAAGGAGATTCCTAATGGGACGTAAATGGGCCAATATCGTAGCCAAGAAAACGGCTAAAGATGGAGCTAACTCTAAAGTATATGCAAAATTTGGTGTAGAAATCTATGTAGCAGCTAAAAAAGGTGATCCAGATCCAGAATCAAACTCAGCCTTGAAATTCGTTATCGACCGTGCTAAACAAGCTCAAGTGCCAAAACACGTTATCGATAAAGCAATTGATAAAGCAAAAGGAAACACAGACGAAACCTTTACAGAAGGACGTTACGAAGGTTTTGGACCAAATGGTTCTATGCTGATTGTTGATACTTTGACTTCAAATGTCAACCGTACAGCGGCTAATGTCCGTGCAGCTTTTGGTAAAAATGGCGGAAACATGGGCGCTTCAGGTTCGGTTTCATACCTCTTTGACAACAAGGGAGTTATCGTATTTGCAGGTGAAGATGCCGATGCAGTCTTTGAGCAATTGCTAGAAGCAGATGTGGATGTGGATGATGTAGAAGCAGAAGAAGGTACAATCACAGTTTACACAGCTCCAACTGATCTTCATAAGGCTATCGTTGCCCTTCGTGAGTCAGGTATCGAAGAATTCCAAGTTACTGAATTGGAAATGATACCTCAGTCAGAAGTGGAATTGTCAGGCGATGACCTTGAAACCTTTGAAAAACTATACAGCGTTCTTGAAGACGACGAAGACGTACAAAAAATCTACACAAACGTAGATGGATTCTAATAGAAAAACGAACAGTTTTACTAGCTGTTCGTTTTTTTGATATTTGAACTTAGAATCTGGTTTCAGAATCGTTTTGTTGCTTGCTTTTTTCTAGACCTAGATCGACTGATGTTTTTGGACGAGCAAGAGCTCTCCATCGTCCTGTTTTGCAAAAGTTAAGGTAACAGTCTTGATCTTGTCTCCAATGGAGATATAGGAGATTTTTTTCGTATTGTAACCCCCAAGAGTGAAGTCAAACTCGGAATCTGGCTGTCCATGTTTGTTGATAATATCCTCGTAGTTGGTACCACCTTTTCCTTTGTTGTCAAGGTCACCTTCGATTAAGGCGTCGAACTGTTCTTGGGTCCAGGCGAAGGTATCGTCTGTCAAGCCGCTTTTTTCTTTGCGTTCCATTGATGCACTCGTATCCATGTAGGAACGGTTAAACTCCTTGGCATACTCTTTGTAGACATCAGTGTATAGTACCTGAGTCGTAAAGAAAAGTACAACAGAGGCAACTGCCAGGGATGTTCCGATAATAGCCATTGTTTTCCGTTTTTTGAGGTTGACGATAAGGCCGATAATCCCCAAGATAAATGCGACGATGCCAATGAACAACGATAGATAGTTAATAAATGGGATCCAGGATCCTAAAAGTGCGATGGCTCCAAAAATGGTTGCTAAGATTCCTAAAACTCTTTGTTCTTTTGGTTTCATTTGAAAGTTTTCTCTCTTCATTAAGTGAATGGATTTCTATCCACAGTAGTTAGTGCTTATTATATAAAAGATATTGCCTAATGTCAATTTAAACTAAGATAGTTCTCATGAAAACTTTTTCTTGACATCTCTTTTCAAAGTGATAAAATAGTTCTCATGAAAACTTATTTAGTTCCTAGGAGAACTAAATGTGATAGTTAGAAAGGAGTTAGTATGGATAAACCGATGTTAGTTTTTAAGCGTTTTGGTCATCAGATTCACCTGATGGTGCAAAAGGAAGCCAAACGTTGTGGTATTGAATTTATGGGTGGGCCTCAAGGTCAGGTTGTGCGTTTTTTGGATAATCGTGAGAAAAACCAAGACTTGGTCTTGATTAAGGATATCGAGCAAGAACTCAATATTACCAAGTCTGTTGCTAGTAATTTGGTCAAGCGTATGGTGCAAAATGGTTTGGTGGAACTGGAGGCGAGTCCTAGCGATAAGCGGGCTAAATTTGTTCGTCTGACGGAAAAATCACGTTCTCAGATGCAACAGATCAAGGCCTTCTTTGAACGCATTGAAAAGCAGTTGATGGAAGACATTGATGAAGATGAATTACTGATTTTTGAGAAAGTTCTCGGTCAACTACAGGAAAATATCAAGGGAATAGGAGGAGAGAATGAATAAATTAGCCAAACGAATTAGTGGAAAAGAATGGGGGATGATTTTACTAGCCATTCTCTTTACCTGTTTTTCGGTCTATCTGGAGTTGGAAGTGCCGACCTATATCTCTAAAATCACGGATTTACTGGGAACTCAAGGAACTAATTTAGATGAGTTGTGGCAGCCAGCAAGTATGATGGTTGGAATGTCCTTTCTTGCCTTCTTGTCCGCAGTTGCAGTTGGATTTTTTGCGTCCAGAGTAGCTGCTTCCTATACTAGTAGGCTGAGAAGTGATATTTTTAACCGAGTTTTAGACTACTCGCAGACAGAGATTAAGAAATTCTCTATTCCCAGTCTTCTAACTCGTACTACCAATGATATTACTCAGGTTCAGATGTTGATTACTATGGGCTTGCAAGTAGTTACTCGTGGTCCAATTATGGCTATCTGGGCTATCGGGAAGATTTTAGGTCATTCAGAATACTGGCTCTGGGCCGTACTTGTGGCAGTGATTGTCAACGTTTTGATGACAACAGTTTTGATGACGCTAGCCTTTCCGAAACAGTCCTTGATTCAAAGTCTGACTGATAAACTGAACAGTATTACTCGTGAGAGTTTAACAGGTATTCGTGTCGTTCGCGCCTACAATGCAGAGGATTACCAAAATGAAAAATTTGCGGTAGCAAATGATGAATTGACACGCTTGAATTTGTTTGTCAACCGTCTTATGGCTATTTTGAACCCTATCATGATGGGGATTTCAAGTGGTTTGAGTGTGGTGATTTACTGGATTGGGGCCTATGTGATTAACGACGCTGCTCCGATAGCGCGTCTGCCTCTCTTTAGTGACATGATTGTTTTCATGTCTTATGCCATGCAGGTTGTTATGGGCTTCCTTCTCATGGGGGCGCTCTTCATCGTTCTTCCTCGAACCATGGTCTCTGCCAAGCGGATTAATCAGGTTTTAGATTTGCATTCTTCTATCCAAAATCCTGCTCAAGTGCAGTTGGCTGACGAAAACCTCAAAGGTCAGGTCGAGTTTAAGGATGTGACCTTCCGCTATGCGGCAAATTCGGAGGTGGTCATTGAGAATGTTAGCTTTAGAGCAGAAGCTGGTCAAACAGTGGCCTTTATTGGGTCAACAGGTTCTGGTAAATCAACTCTGGTCAATCTGATTCCACGTTTCTACGATGTGTCAGAAGGAGAAATTCTGGTGGACGGTGTCAATGTTCAAGACTGTGCCTTAGAAGATTTGCGCAACAAGGTTGGTTATATTCCTCAGAAAGCGGTTCTCTTTTCAGGTGATGTTAAGGGCAATTTGGACTTTGGACAGAGTCAAGAAACACCACTTAGCGAGCAGGCTATGTGGCAAGCCTTGGAGTTGGCCCAGTCTAAGAACTTTATCGAAGACAAGGAAGCGGGCTTAGAGTCAGAAGTGGCCCAAGGAGGAACCAACTTCTCAGGTGGTCAAAGACAGCGTCTGGCCATTGCGCGTGCCTTGGCTCGTAAGCCAGAAATCCTCATCTTTGATGATTCCTTCTCGGCCTTGGACTATAAGACAGACCGTGTCCTACGCCAAGAACTAGCAGAGAAAACCAAGTCTATGACCAAGCTTATCGTTGCACAGCGTATTTCAACGATTATGGATGCAGATTTGATTTTGGTCTTGGATCAAGGAAAAGTCGTGGGACAAGGCACCCACAAGGAACTTCTAGATAATAACGAAGTTTACCAAGAAATTGCCTATTCACAATTATCGAAGGAGGAATTGGAACATGGAAAATAAAAAACTGTCGCTCTGGAAACAGAGTAAACCCTATCTTGCAGGTCTCCAGTTTGCCCTTCTAATTGCCTTTCTAGCAACAATCTTATCCAATATCATTACTGTATATGGGCCAACCCGTATCAAGGAAATGACCAATATTATTGCAAGTGGTCTAGAAACAAGTGTGGATGTCGCTGCGGTTGCGGCCATTGGTAGTTTTTTAGCCATCATCTATGTAATCGGGCTTCTATCAAATTATTTGCAGGCCTTTCTGTTTACATCAGCCATTCAACGTTTTTCAGAGCGTTTGAGAACAGCTATTGCAGATAAAATCAATCGCCTACCATTGAGATATTTTGATGGACACTCTCAAGGGGATACCTTGTCTCGTGTAACCAATGACGTTGACACTGCAGCTCAGTCCCTCAATCAAAGTCTAGGAACAGTTCTCTCATCTAGTTTACTGGTCGTGGCGGTCTTAGTAACCATGTTTGGCATGAACTGGATTTTAGCTTTGGTGACGGTTGTTTCAACTCTCATTGGTTTTGCTTTCGTGTCTGTCTTTATGGGCAAATCACAGGGATTCTTTAAGAGTCAGCAACAGGATTTGGCAGCTGTCAATGGCTATGTGGAAGAAATGTACTCTGGCCATAATGTGGTAACCAGTTACAATGCTATCGAGAGCACGAAAGAAGAATTTGCGACATTAAACCATCGTCTGTATGACAGTATCTGGAAATCTCAGTTTATTTCAGGGATTATGATGCCGATTATGATGTTCATTGGGAACTTTAGTTATGCCTTGGTGATTATCGTTGGCGCAGCCTTGGCTCTGAATGGTCAGATTAGTATCGGGATTATCGTTGCCTTTATGGCCTACGTTCGTATCTTTTCTCAGCCTCTTTCACAAATTGCCCAAGGGATTACTAGTCTTCAGCAGGCTAGCGCAGCCATGGGGCGTGTCTTCGAATTCCTAGCTGAAGAGGAAATGGAAGACGAATCTCATAAAGAAAGACAATTGAGCGATATGAAAGGGCAAGTGGTCTTTGATCGAGTCTCCTTTGGTTATACACCAGAGCGAACCATTATTCATGACTTTTCTGCGACCGCTCATGCAGGTCAAAAGGTTGCGATTGTCGGACCGACTGGGGCTGGTAAGACAACTATTGTCAATCTTTTGATGAAGTTCTATGAGATTGATAAGGGAAGTATCCGCATTGATGGTGTGGATACCAAGGAGATGAAGCGTTCGGAAGTACACGATGCCTTTTCAATGGTCTTGCAGGATACATGGCTCTTTGAAGGAACCATTCGCGACAATCTTATCTATAACCAAATAGGGATTAGTGATGAGTGCGTGATTGAAGCCAGTAAGGCTGTAGGGATTCACCACTTTATCATGACTCTACCAGATGGTTACGATACCGTCTTGGATGATACAGTGACCTTGTCTGTCGGACAAAAACAACTCTTGACCATTGCTCGTGCTTTGCTGAAAGATGCGCCGCTCTTGATTTTGGATGAGGCGACCTCTTCGGTTGATACCCGTACAGAGGAATTGATCCAGAAAGCCATGGACCGATTGATGGAGGGAAGAACTTCCTTTGTCATCGCCCACCGCTTGTCTACTATCCGAAATGCTGATTTGATTCTTGTCATGAAAGATGGCAATATCATCGAACAAGGAAATCATGATGAGTTGATGGCACAAGGAGGCTTCTACGCTGATCTTTATAACAGTCAGTTTACAGAAGACGAAGCAGAAGAATAAATCGAAAGAAGGCTTGACGGCCTTCTTTTTCTGCACTATACTAGAAGACGAGTGCTTCCCTATAAGCAAAATTTGAGTAAGTGATGAAAAAATATATGAAAAATTATCAAGAATGGTATGGACACGTTGCTGGTAAGATTAAAAATAAGCCCTTTCTTCTGAGCTTGTTAAGAGCTTTCAATCGGTTCATGACCGTAGTTATGCCTATAGTTTATCTAACCTTGTTAGTCGCCACCTATTTCCAAGAAGGACTTGGGAAACAAATCTGGATGTATTTTTTTGTCCCTGCGTCAGGTTTTGTGATGTTGTCCCTTCTCCGTAAGAAAATCAATGCTCCTAGGCCTTATGAAGTTTGGGAAATTGTACCGCTACTAGACAGAGATAGTCCTGGTCAGTCTATGCCTAGTCGTCATGTCTTTTCAGCCACCATTATCTCCATGGCTTGCTTACATGCTAGTTTATCCGTAGGGGTTATCTTGTTGATCTTATCAGCCATCCTCGGTCTAGTAAGAGTCCTAGGTGGTGTCCATTATCCCAAGGATGTAGTGGTTGGTTATATTTATGGTCTTGTGTGGGGTGTGATTTTCTTTCTATTTTGACCTGTAAGTTAAGGCGGTCCTAGAACCACTTACGTGGCTAAAGTAACCACTTGCTTTTTTGCTCTTGTTTTCTTATTTTTCCTTTGATATAGTAGAGTCAGAAAGGAGATGGAATGAAGTTACGAATCGAAATTGATAGCAATTTAGAGGAAACTGAAATTGTCATCAAGGCAGCGGCCTTGACAGATGAGATTGCGGATTTACAGCGACTCTTACAAGAGTCCAAGTCTCCTAGGTTGATTTTTTACAAAGGGACGGGTGAATATTATCTGGACTTGTCGGAAATTCTCTTCTTTGAGACAGAAGGGAACAAGATTTACGCCCATACCCAGAAAGATGCCTACGAAGTTCGGCTTAAACTCTATGAGTTAGAGGCTATCCTTCCTCGTTATTTTAGTCGGGTATCCAAGTCAACGATCGCTAATATTCGGCAAGTCTATTCGGTGGACAAGTCCTTTTCAGGAACGGGCACCATTTCCTTCTATCAGACCCACAAGGAGGTTCATGTCTCACGGCATTACCAATCCCTCCTAAAAGAAAATCTAAGAAACATGAGGTAAGAACATGAAAAAGAAAGCATTTGGTATTGTGTTGCTTATTTTTGCAGCTGTAATATTATTACAAGGAAATTTTGGAATCCCTTCTCTTGGAGGGCAAATTTGGCCCTTGATTGGTATTGCTTTTTTTGCCTACCAATCAGTTGGAGCTTTGTTACGTCGCCACTTAACCTCAGCCTCTTTTACAGCTCTAGTAGCCCTCATGATTGCTAACCACTTTTATGATATTTTACCGATTCCAAATCAGTCTTTATTTTGGGCTAGTATTTTAATCGTAATGGGTGTCAGCGCACTCACTCATTCTAACAGAACTTGGAATGGAAAAAAATGGTGGTATGATGGTGAAAAGACCATTCTTACAGATAAGGAAGTCGCTTTTGGGACTGGGACTTTCTACAAGCAAGACCAAGAATTGGTAGAAGACCAAGTTGAAGTTGGTTTTGGGAATGCCAAGATATATTATGACAATGCAGAGATGTTAGGTGATAGTGCAACACTGAAAGTGGAAGTTGGTTTTGGCAATGCAGTTATCTATGTTCCTCAACATTGGAGAGTTGATTTAAAGGTGGAAACTTTCTGTGGTGTAGCCAAGGCAGATACTTCTCTAGCCCCAACCAGCAAAACTTTGATTATCCGTGGGGATGTGGCTTTTGGAAAGTTGGGAATTGTCTACGTTAAATAAAAAAATCTTCCAATTCCCTTGCAAAAATGAAGAAAGTGTGATAACATAGTACGGTATGTGGTGCTAGCACATCCGCTATATTAGATCTAATAGGAGGAAAACACAATGGCTAAAGTATGTTACTTTACAGGTCGTAAGACTGTATCAGGAAACAACCGTTCACACGCGATGAACCAAACAAAACGTGCCGTAAAACCAAACCTTCAAAAAGTTACTGTTCTTATCGATGGTAAACCTAAAAAAGTTTGGGCTTCAGCTCGTGCTTTGAAATCAGGTAAAGTTGAACGCGTTTAATAATAAAAGCAAAGGAGACCTTAGGGTCTTTTTTCTTTTGTTGTGGGTATAAAATCATTTGAAAAACGGAGTAAATATCCGCTGAGACAGTATTCTGCTTTTACACTTGGGCTGAAATATGATAAAATAGAGTATCAACTAGTTGAGGTAAAAAGGATGACTGTAAAAATTAATACAAAAGATGGTCAAATCGAACTAACAGATGAAGTGATTGCAACTATCGTAGGTGGTGCAACAACTGAGATTTTTGGTGTGGTCGGTATGGCTAGTAAAAATGCCCTCAAAGATAATTTCCAAGCCCTTCTAGGTAAGGAAAATTATTCCAAAGGTGTTGTCGTAAAGGCAGCCGAAGATGGCAGTATTGCAGTTGATGTATATACCGTGTTGAGCTACGGAACAAAGATTAGCGAAGTGTCAAAAAACATTCAAGAGCGTGTTCGTTTTAGTTTGGAAAACCAACTTGGAATTACTGCTCAGACTGTAAATGTCTACATTCAAAATATCAAAGTTGTAGGAGAATAACCGTGTCAAAAATTACTACTAGCTTATTTCAAGAAATGGTGCAGGCTGCATCAACTCGCTTGAATAAGCAAGCTGAATATGTCAATTCATTAAACGTCTTTCCAGTTCCAGATGGAGATACTGGAACAAACATGGGAATGACCATTGAAAATGGAGCTAAAGAAGTTGCAGACAAGCCAGCTTCTACAGTTGGAGAGGTAGCGAGCATTCTTGCCAAAGGTCTTTTGATGGGTGCGCGTGGGAACTCAGGAGTTATTACGTCTCAGCTTTTCCGTGGATTTTCACAAGCTATCAAGGATAAAGACGAGTTAACAGGTCAAGACTTGGCCCTTGCCTTCCAATCAGGTGTGGAAGTTGCCTATAAGGCAGTTATGAAACCTGTTGAAGGAACGATTTTGACAGTTTCTCGTGGGGCTGCTATCGGTGCTAAGAAAAAAGCTGAGCAAACAGATGATGCTATTGAAGTCATGCGCGCAGCCTTGGAAGGTGCTAAAACAGCTCTAGCTAAAACGCCAGACATGCTTCCAGTATTGAAAGAAGTTGGCGTTGTGGATTCAGGTGGTCAAGGTCTGGTCTTCATCTACGAAGGTTTCCTTTCAGCCCTTACTGGTGAATATATCGCATCTGAGGACTTTGTAGCGACTCCTGCCAACATGAGTGAAATGATTAATGCAGAGCACCACAAGTCTGTAGCTGGTCATGTAGCGACTGAGGACATCACCTTTGGTTACTGTACTGAAATCATGGTAGCTCTTAAGCAAGGTCCAACCTATGCCAAAGATTTTGACTACGACGAATTCCGTAACTACTTGAATGAGCTTGGGGATTCTCTCCTTGTTGTCAATGATGATGAAATTGTCAAAGTCCATGTCCATACAGAAGATCCAGGACTTGTTATGCAAGAAGGTCTTAAATATGGTAGCTTGGTCAAGGTAAAAGTTGACAATATGCGCAACCAACACGAAGCACAGGTTGAGAAAGAAGCTGCCCAAGTTAGCAAGCCTGCTGAAGAAAAAGAGTATGCTTTGATTGCTGTAGTGGCTGGTAAAGGTCTAGCAGATATCTTCCGTTCTCAAGGTGTGGATTATGTTATCGAAGGTGGTCAAACCATGAACCCTTCAACTGAAGACTTTATCAAGGCTGTTGAACAGGTCAACGCTCGTAACATCATCTTCCTGCCAAACAATAAAAACATCTTCATGGCAGCTCAATCTGCAGCGGAAGTTTTGGAGCAACCAGCAGTAGTGGTAGAAGCTCGTACTCTTCCTCAAGGTTTGACAAGTCTTCTTGCCTTTGATCCAAGCAAGTCCATCGAAGAAAATCAAGAGCGTATGACTGCTGCTCTTAGCGATGTCGTTAGCGGAAGCGTCACAACAGCCGTTCGTGATACAACCATTGATGGTTTAGAAATCCATGAAAATGATAATCTTGGTATGGTGGATGGGAAAATCCTCGTGTCAAACCCTGATATGCACCAAACCTTGACAGAAACCTTGAAACATATGTTGGATGAAGACAGTGAAATCGTAACCTTCTATATCGGTGAAGATGGAAGCGAGGAACTTGCCAATGAAATTGCCCAAGAAATCGCAGAAGAATTCGAAGACGTTGAAGTTGAGATTCACCAAGGCCAACAACCAGTTTACCCATACCTATTTAGTGTGGAATAAGATTAATGAAGGACTGAGAAATCAGTTCTTTTTTATTTGATAGTAAATGAAATCGGTATCTTTTTTAATAAAAACAAAAATAACATTCATAAATAAACGTTAAAATAGAAAATTCAGAAAATTTCTTCTTTTCTCTTGAAAAATCTTGAAAAAATGGTATGATAGTAACAAGTTATTTTTAAGAGGAAAGAAAGGGGAACAATGGAGAAAATCAGTTTAGAATCTCCTAAGACGGGGTCGGACCTAGTTTTGGAAACACTTCGTGATTTAGGAATTGATACCATCTTTGGTTATCCTGGTGGTGCAGTCTTGCCTTTTTATGATGCGATATATAATTTTAAAGGCATTCGCCACATTTTAGGACGCCATGAGCAAGGTTGTTTGCATGAAGCTGAAGGTTATGCTAAATCAACTGGAAAGTTGGGTGTTGCCGTCGTCACTAGCGGACCGGGAGCAACAAATGCCATTACAGGGATTGCGGATGCCATGAGCGATAGCGTTCCCCTTTTGGTCTTTACAGGTCAGGTGGCGCGAGCAGGGATTGGGAAGGATGCCTTTCAGGAGGCAGACATCGTGGGAATTACCATGCCAATCACTAAGTACAATTACCAAGTTCGTGAGACAGCTGATATTCCGCGTATCATTACGGAAGCTGTCCATATCGCGACTACAGGTCGACCAGGGCCAGTCGTCATTGACCTACCTAAAGACGTATCTGCTTTGGAAACAGACTTCATTTATTCACCAGAAGTGAACCTACCAAGCTATCAACCGACTCTTGAGCCAAATGATATGCAAATCAAGAAAATCTTGAAGCAATTGTCCAAGGCTAAAAAGCCAGTCTTGCTTGCTGGTGGTGGAATTAGCTATGCTGAAGCAGCTGCAGAATTAAATGAATTTGCAGAACGCTATCAAATTCCAGTGGTAACCAGTCTTTTGGGGCAAGGTACGATTGCAACGAGTCACCCACTCTTCCTTGGAATGGGCGGTATGCACGGGTCATTCGCAGCTAATATTGCCATGACGGAAGCGGACTTTATGATTAGTATTGGTTGCCGTTTCGATGACCGCTTGACAGGAAATCCTAAGACCTTCGCTAAGAATGCCAAGGTTGCCCACATTGATATTGACCCTGCCGAGATTGGCAAGATTATCAGTGCAGATATTCCAGTAGTTGGAGATGCTAAGAAAGCCTTGCAAATGTTGCTGGCTGAGCCGACAGTTCATAACAATACTGAGAAATGGATTGAAAAAGTTACTAAAGACAAAAACCGCGTTCGTTCTTATGACAAGAAAGAGCGTGTGGTTCAGCCGCAAGCTGTTATTGAACGAATTGGTGAATTAACTAATGGAGATGCCATTGTGGTAACAGACGTTGGTCAACACCAAATGTGGACAGCTCAGTATTATCCCTACCAAAATGAACGTCAGTTAGTGACTTCAGGTGGTTTGGGAACGATGGGATTCGGAATTCCAGCAGCAATTGGGGCTAAAATTGCTAACCCAGATAAGGAAGTTGTCTTGTTTGTTGGAGATGGCGGTTTCCAAATGACTAACCAGGAATTGGCTATTTTGAACATTTACAAGGTGCCAATCAAGGTGGTTATGCTAAACAACCACTCACTTGGAATGGTTCGCCAGTGGCAGGAATCCTTCTATGAAGGCAGAACATCAGAATCGGTCTTTGATACCCTTCCTGATTTCCAATTGATGGCGCAAGCTTACGGTATTAAAAACTATAAGTTTGACAATCCTGAGACCTTGGCTCAAGATCTTGAAGTGATCACTGAGGATGTACCTATGCTAATCGAGGTAGATATTTCTCGTAAGGAACAGGTGTTACCAATGGTACCAGCTGGTAAGAGTAATCATGAGATGTTGGGGGTGAAGTTCCATGCGTAGAATGTTAACAGCAAAACTACAAAATCGATCAGGAGTCCTCAATCGCTTTACAGGTGTCCTATCTCGTCGTCAGGTTAATATCGAAAGCATCTCTGTTGGAGCGACAGAAGATCCGAATGTATCACGCATCACCATTATTATTGATGTAGCTTCACATGATGAAGTGGAGCAAATCATCAAGCAACTCAATCGTCAGATTGATGTGATTCGCATTCGTGATATTACAGACAAGCCTCATTTGGAGCGCGAGGTGATTTTGGTTAAGATGTCAGCGCCAGCTGAGAAGCGAGCTGAGATTCTAGCGATTATTCAACCTTTCCGTGCAACAGTTGTAGACGTAGCACCAAGCTCGATTACCATTCAGATGACAGGAAATGCTGAAAAGAGTGAAGCTCTATTGAGAGTTATTCGACCATATGGTATTCGTAATATTGCTCGAACTGGTGCAACTGGATTTACCCGTGATTAAAAATCCAACTTAAATTTGTTAAACCGGCCTAAAAGGTAATAAATAATAGAAAAGAGAGAAAAAACTATGGCAGTTCAAATGGAATACGAAAAAGATGTTAAAGTAGCAGCACTTGACGGTAAAAAAATCGCCGTTATCGGTTATGGTTCGCAAGGACATGCGCATGCTCAAAACTTGCGTGATTCAGGTCATGATGTCATTATCGGTGTACGTCCAGGTAAATCTTTTGATAAAGCAAAAGAAGATGGATTTGACACTTACACAGTATCAGAAGCAACTAAATTGGCTGACGTTATCATGATTTTGGCACCAGACGAAATCCAACAAGAATTGTACGAAGCAGAAATCGCGCCAAACTTGGAAGCTGGAAACGCAGTTGGATTTGCTCATGGTTTTAACATCCACTTTGAATTTATCAAAGTTCCTGCGGATGTAGATGTTTTCATGTGTGCACCTAAAGGACCAGGACACTTGGTACGTCGTACTTATGAAGAAGGATTTGGTGTTCCAGCTCTTTACGCAGTATATCAAGATGCAACAGGAAATGCTAAAAACATTGCTATGGACTGGTGTAAAGGTGTTGGAGCAGCTCGTGTAGGTCTTCTTGAAACAACTTACAAAGAAGAAACTGAAGAAGATTTGTTTGGTGAACAAGCTGTACTTTGTGGTGGTTTGACTGCCCTTATCGAAGCAGGTTTCGAAGTCTTGACAGAAGCAGGTTACGCTCCAGAATTGGCTTACTTTGAAGTTCTTCACGAAATGAAATTGATCGTTGATTTGATCTACGAAGGTGGATTCAAGAAAATGCGTCAATCAATTTCAAACACTGCTGAGTACGGTGACTATGTATCAGGTCCACGTGTAATCACTGAACAAGTTAAAGAAAACATGAAAGCTGTCTTGGCAGACATCCAAAATGGTAAATTTGCAAATGACTTTGTAAATGACTACAAAGCTGGACGTCCAAAATTGACTGCTTACCGCGAACAAGCAGCTAACCTTGAAATTGAAAAAGTTGGTGCAGAATTGCGTAAAGCAATGCCTTTCGTTGGTAAAAACGACGATGATGCATTTAAAATCTATAACTAATTGATAGAAATTAAGGTGAAGGCGAGTTGGGGGACTAACTCGCTTTTATAATCAATTCATCTCTCTTTTTAAGAGGATGGATTGAGATAATACTCAATGAAAATCAAAGAGCAAACTAGGAAGCTAGCCGTAGGCTGTACTTGAGTACGGCAAGGTGAAGCTGACGTGGTTTGAATTTAATTTTCGAAGAGTATAAGTATGAAATAGTCTAGGAGAAAAAGATGTTAAGTTCAAAAGATATCATCAAGGCTCATAAAGTCTTGAACGGTGTGGTTGTGAATACCCCACTGGATTACGACCATTATTTATCGGAGAAGTATGGTGCTAAGATTTATTTGAAAAAAGAAAATGCCCAGCGTGTTCGTTCTTTTAAGATCCGTGGTGCTTATTATGCCATTTCCCAGCTCAGCAAGGAAGAGCGTGAACGTGGGGTAGTCTGCGCTTCTGCGGGAAATCATGCGCAGGGAGTAGCCTATACTTGTAATGAAATGAAGATTCCTGCTACTATTTTTATGCCCATTACCACTCCGCAACAAAAGATTGGTCAAGTTCGCTTTTTTGGTGGGGATTTCGTAACCATTAAACTAGTTGGAGATACCTTTGATGCCTCAGCTAAAGCAGCTCAAGAATTTACAGTTTCTGAAAATCGTACCTTTATTGATCCATTTGATGATGCCCATGTTCAAGCTGGTCAAGGGACCGTTGCTTATGAGATTTTAGAAGAAGCTCGAAAAGAATCGATTGATTTTGATGCTGTCTTGGTTCCTGTTGGAGGTGGCGGTCTTATTGCTGGGGTTTCTACCTATATCAAGGAAACAAGTCCAGAGATTGAAGTCATTGGGGTAGAGGCTAATGGGGCACGTTCCATGAAGGCTGCCTTTGAAGCTGGTGGGCCTGTCAAACTCAAAGAAATTGACAAATTTGCGGATGGGATTGCTGTACAAAAGGTAGGTCAGTTGACCTATGAGGCAACTCGTCAACATGTTCAAACTTTGGTAGGTGTCGATGAGGGATTGATTTCTGAAACTTTGATTGATCTCTACTCTAAGCAAGGGATTGTTGCAGAGCCTGCTGGAGCAGCTAGTATCGCCTCTCTAGAGGTTTTAGCTGAATATATCAAGGGGAAAACCATTTGTTGTATCATTTCTGGAGGAAATAATGATATCAACCGTATGCCAGAAATGGAAGAACGTGCCTTGATTTATGATGGCATCAAGCATTACTTTGTGGTCAATTTTCCACAGCGTCCAGGAGCTTTGCGTGAGTTTGTAAATGATATCTTGGGGCCAAATGATGATATCACACGTTTTGAGTATATCAAACGAGCTAGCAAGGGTACAGGGCCTGTATTGATTGGGATTGCCTTAGCAGATAAGCATGATTATGCAGGTTTGATCCGTAGAATGGAAGGTTTTGATCCAGCTTATATTAACTTAAATGGTAATGAAACGCTCTATAATATGCTTGTCTGAGGACTAATAAAAAAATATCATATTATTTGCACAACTGATGTATAGGTGTTATAATGAGGGTGAAGAAAGGGGGCGATTCCTATGGACTTAGGAAATCTATCGTGCTATTTCTACTACAACTCACTATAGCACCTATTATTTTTTATTTCAGCTTATAATAATAAAGAAGAATGACTTGTTATATATAGGGTTATTTTTTAGAATACCATATTTTATATATATCTAATTTTAAGTTTGATTAAATATAATAGGAATTAGAAAAAATAATCAATGCTTATAAAGTAGATTTGGTGAGTTGATTGAATATAGTATATGATAGCAGTAATATGAGGCGAGTAGAACATTTGGAATACTAGGAAGTGCTATTCTAAATGCTGATTGTAATAGCGGTGTGTTATAAGAATATGCAAAATTTGATGAGATAAGTCAATTGTACCGGTTAAAAAAGTTAAATAGTAACAGGAAGGGAACCAAAGGAAATAGAAAGGATAAAATAGATATGAGATAGTCCGAAAAGGAAGATTCTCTTTGACAACCTTATAGATTAAAATGAAGATGTAGAATATGACTCCTGTTTATCCTATTGAGAAACTGGTATTTTTTCTCGATGAATATTTTTGCGAATTTAAAGTTTAATAATTCAATTGTTTTTGGGGCGCTTACTAATGGGTTATAGCAACTAAAAACCTATATATTATCGGCTTTAAAAAAGAAGTAAGAAAAAACTAAATCATTTATTTTATTGAATATATGTTTTTTTATTGACAAAAGACATAAAAACGTATAGAATAATATATCGTAAAGAAGAAAATAGGAGAAGAACATGGCTAAGTCAAACTTTGAAAAAGTAGAATCAGTTGTTGGCTGGGTTCGTGATAAGAAAATCACAGGCTACCGTATCTCTAAAGAAACGAATGCGCGTGAAATGTCTATCATTGCTCTAGCGCAGGGTCGTGCGAAAGTAAAAAATATTTCATTTGAAACAGCTCTAGGTTTAATTGATTTCTATGAAAAAAATCATGAAAAATTTGAAGATTAATCTTTGGATAATGGTGGATTCTTGAGTAGAGTCTGCCTTTTCATTTTGACCAAGCAAAAAGACTGCACGATTGATGCAGCCTTTTCTTTTTATTTGAGATAGCGTTGAAGGAACTCTTTTGTTCGGTCTTCTTTAGGATTGGTGAAGAGGTCTTCTGGTTTTCCTTCTTCAGCAATGACACCCTTATCCATAAAGATAACACGGTGAGAGACATCACGAGCGAATTCCATTTCGTGAGTCACTACAATCATAGTCAAGCCTTCTTGGGCCAGTTCCTGCATGATTTTAAGGACTTCTCCAACCATTTCTGGATCGAGAGCTGATGTTGGTTCATCAAAGAGAATAGCGTCTGGATTCATGGAGAGGGCACGAGCGATGGCCACACGTTGTTTTTGACCACCTGAGAGTTGTTTTGGTTTGGCTTGCCAGTAGCGTTCTCCCATGCCGACTTTTTCAAGGTTTTCTTTGGCAATCTTTTCAGCTTCTGTGCGTTCACGTTTAAGGACTGTTGTCTGAGCGACTATTGTGTTTTCAAGAACGTTGAGATTTTCAAAGAGGTTAAAGGATTGGAAAACCATTCCCAACTTTTCACGGTATTGCGTGAGGTCGTAGCCTTTTTCGAGGACGTTTTGTCCATGATAAAGGATTTGTCCATCAGTTGGTGTTTCAAGTAGGTTAATGGAGCGTAGGAAGGTCGATTTCCCGCTTCCAGAGCTTCCGATGATAGAGATGACCTCTCCCTTGTGGACAGTGAGAGAAATGTCTTTTAGCACTTCGTTTTGTCCGTAGGATTTTTTGAGGTGTTTAATTTCAAGGATTGCTTGGGTCATTATTTCAAATCCTCCGTTTGCATTTGGTTAGCACCTGTAGTATAGGTATCCATGTCCATTCGGCGCTCGATGAAGCGTAGGATACGTGTTACGGTGAAGGTGAGGACAAAGTAAATCACGGCGATGATTGTAAATGTCTGGAAGTATTGATAGGTTTGTGTTGCCACGGTATTTCCTGAGAAATAAAGTTCGACAACAGAGATAACGTTCAATACAGATGTATCTTTGATATTGATGACAAACTCATTACCAGTTGCGGGTAGGATGTTACGGACTACCTGAGGTAGGACAATCTTACGCATGGTTTGGTTATGGGTCATACCAAGAGCAGTAGCGGCTTCAAATTGTCCCTTGTCAACCGCTAGGATACCACCACGGACGATTTCAGTCATGTAGGCACCAGTGTTAATCGAAACGATGAAGATAGCAGCCAGTGTGCGATCAAGGTTGATACCGAAAGCTTGGGCAGTTCCATAGTAGATGACCATCGATTGAACAATCATAGGTGTACCACGGAAAATTTCAATGTAGACATTGAGGATCCAGCCGACTAGTTTTTGTAGGCTATAAATGGCTTTATTCTCAGATAGAGGAGCAGTACGGAAGACACCAATGGCAAGTCCAATAATGAGACCTGTGATGGTTCCGATGATAGAGATTAAAAGAGTGATACCAGCACCACGCAAGAGTTGTTGCCAGTTTTCAGAAAGAATTTTAGCGACTTGGCTGAAGAAACTACTGCTAGTCTCTTCAGTTGTTGTAGATTCGGCAGGTTGTTCCTTGATCATACGATCCATCAAGGCAACTTGGTCATCTTTTGAAATGGTTTCGATGCTGGCATTGATTTGGCTAATACGATTGTCATCTTTACGAAGTCCAATGGCGATAGCTGTATCTTCTTCCCCAGTTTTGAAACCTGGTTCTACTTGGACCATCTTGAACTTAGAGTTAGCAGCTTCAGCAGTCAGAGCTTCTGGGCGTTCAGAAACATAGGCATCGATGACACCAGCCTCAAGAGCTTGGCGCATTTGAGCGAAGTCTCCCATAGCTGTTTCTTTTTTAGCACCTAAGATTTGTGCAATCAAGTCGTAGAGGTAGACACCTTGTTGAGAAGTGATTTTCGCACCATTAAAGTCATCCAAAGATTTAGCATTTGCGTAGGCAGAATCTTTTTTGACTAGTAGAACGGGTTCGCTAGTGTAGTAACTGCTTGAAAAGGCAATTTCTTGTTTGCGTTCGGCAGTTGGACTCATACCTGCGATAATCATGTCAATCTTACCAGAAGTGAGGGCAGGGACTAGACCTTCCCACTTGGTTTTAACAACCAAAGGTTCTTTACCTAAGTCCTTAGCGATTTTCTTGGCGATTTGAACATCGTATCCGTTGGCATACTGGTTGGTCCCATCGATTTTGACAGCTCCATTGCTATCATCATCCTGAGTCCAGTTAAAGGGAGCATATGCTGCTTCCATTCCGATGCGTAAATATTCATCGGCTTGGGCAACATTAACAAATCCCAGCATCAGCAAGAGACTTGTGAAAATAGATAAGTATATTTTTCTCATGATTTCTCCTATTTCTAATCTATTAAAAAATAACTGTCTCCTATTTTATCGAAAAAAACTCTATTTTTCAATACAGGTAAGCCCTTACTTGAGAAAAAATGATATAATGATAGCAAAGATAAAAAGGGGGCTTAGTTGATGAAAAAAACTTTTTTCTTACTAGTGTTAGGCTTGTTTTGCCTTCTGCCATTCTCTGTTTTTGCCATTGATTTCAAGATAAACTCTTATCAAGGGGATTTGTATATTCATGCAGACAATACAGCAGAATTTAGACAGAAGATAGTTTACCAGTTTGAGGAGGACTTTAAGGGCCAAATCGTGGGACTTGGACGTGCTGGCAAGATGCCTAGTGGATTTGACATTGATCCTCATCCAAAGGTTCAGGCTGCGAAAAATGGTGCTGAACTGACAGATGTTACTAGCGAAGTGATAGAAGGAGCAGATGGTTATACTGTTAAAGTTTATAATCCAGGTCAAGATGGCGACATAGTTGAAGTTGACCTTACCTGGAATTTAAAGAATTTGCTTTTTCTATATGATGACATTGCTGAATTAAATTGGCAGCCTTTAACAGACAGTTCAGGGGCTATTGGAAAGTTTGAATTTCATGTAAGGGGAGATAAGGGGGCTGAAAAACTCTTTTTCCATACAGGGAAACTCTTTAGAGAGGGAACGGTTGAAAAGAGTAACCTTGATTATACTATTCGTTTGGAAAATCTGCCGGCTAAGCGTGGAGTTGAGTTGCATGCCTACTGGCCTCAGACCGATTTTGCTAGCGCTAGGGATCAGGGCTTGAAAGGAAATCGTTTAGAAGAATTTAATAAGATAGAAGAGTCGATTGTTAGAGAAAAAGATCAGAGTAAACAACTCCTTACTTGGGTATTTCCTTTGCTACTTTCTATATCCTTGTTATTGAGCGTCTGCTTCTATTTCATATATAGAAGAAAGACCACTCCTTCAGTCAAATATGCCAAAAATCATCGTCTCTATGAACCACCAATGGAATTAGAGCCTATGGTTTTATCAGAGGCTGTCTACTCGACCTCTTTAGAGGAAGTGAATCCTCTAACCAAAGGAGCTGGTAAATTCACTTTTGATCAACTTGTCCAAGCTACCTTGTTAGATGTGATAGACCGTGGGAATGTCTCTATCATTTCAGAAGGCGATGCAGTTGGTTTGAGGCTGGTAAAAGAAGATGGTTTGTCAAGTTTTGAGATAGACTGTCTAAATCTGGCCTTTTCAGGCAAAAAAGAAACAACTCTTTCAAATTTATTTGCGGATTACAAGGTATCTGATAGTCTTTATCGTGGGGCAAGAGCCTCTGATGAAAAACGAATTCAAGCAAGAGGGAATCAGCTCAAATCTTCTTTCGAAGCAGTATTAAAAGAGATGCAAGAAGGAGTGCGAAATCGAGTTTCCTTCTGGGGGCTCCCAGATTACTATCGACCTTTAACTGGTTTGGAAAAGGTCTTGCAAGTGGGGATGGGACTTTCTACTATCCTACCATTATTTATCGGATTTGGTCTATTCTTGTACAGTTTGGACGTTTATGGCTATCTTTACCTCCCTTTGCCAATACTTGGTTTTCTAGGTTTGGTTTTGGCTGTTTTCTATTATTGGAAGCTTCGATTAGATAATCGTGATGGTGTCCTAAATGAAGCAGGGGCAGAAGTCTACTATCTCTGGACCAGTTTTGAAAATATGTTGCGTGAGATTGCACGATTGGATCAGGCTGAGCTGGAAAGCATTGTGGTCTGGAATCGCCTCTTGGTCTATGCGACCTTATTTGGCTATGCGGACAAGGTCAGCCATTTGATGAAGGTTCATCACATCCAAGTAGAAAATCCAGATATCAATCTCTATGTAGCTTATGGCTGGCACAGTATGTTTTATCATTCAAGCGCGCAAATGAGCCATTATGCTAGTGTCGCAAATACAGCAAGCACCTACTCCGTATCTTCTGGAAGTGGAAGTTCTGGCGGTGGCTTCTCTGGAGGCGGAGGTGGCGGCAGTATCGGAGCCTTTTAAAGAGAACTGCCATAGGCTGAAAAATATGCTATAATGGAAGATAGAAAAAAAGGAGTAATCTATGTATCTTATTGAAATTTTAAAATCTATCTTCTTCGGGATTGTTGAAGGAATTACGGAATGGTTGCCCATTTCAAGTACAGGTCACTTGATTTTAGCAGAGGAATTTATCCAATATCAAAATCAAAACGAAGCCTTTATGTCCATGTTTAATGTTGTAATTCAACTAGGTGCGATTTTGGCGGTTATGGTCATTTACTTTAATAAGCTCAATCCTTTCAAACCGACTAAGGACAAGCAGGAAGTTCGTAAGACTTGGAGACTATGGTTGAAGGTCTTGATTGCAACTTTGCCTTTACTTGCCGTCTTTAAGTTTGATGATTGGTTCGATACCCATTTCCATAACATGGTTTCTGTTGCTCTCATGTTGATTATCTATGGGATTGCCTTTATCTATTTGGAAAAGCGCAATAAAGCGCGTGCTATCGAGCCAAGTGTGACAGAGTTAGATAAACTTCCTTATACGACAGCCTTCTATATCGGTCTCTTCCAGGTTCTTGCCCTTTTACCAGGGACAAGCCGTTCTGGAGCAACGATTGTCGGTGGTTTGTTGAATGGAACCAGTCGTTCTGTTGTAACGGAATTCACCTTCTATCTTGGAATTCCAGTTATGTTTGGAGCTAGTGCCTTAAAGATTTTCAAATTTGTAAAAGCAGGACAACTCTTGAGCTTTGGGCAATTGTTCTTGCTCTTGGTTGCGATGGGAGTAGCCTTTGCAGTCAGTATGGTCGCTATTCGTTTCTTGACCAGCTATGTGAAAAAACACGACTTTACCCTTTTTGGTAAATACCGTATCGTGCTTGGTAGTATCTTGCTACTTTATAGCTTTGTCCGTTTATTTGTATAAGTTGAAAATAGAATAAAATAGGATAGTTCGCCAAAAAAATATTTGGAAAACTATCCTATTTTTATAATTGTTTAGTTTATATTTTATTGCGTTATTCTGTCGTCTTGCCCTCCGTTTGTCCACAGGTTTAAACGTAAACTAAAAGATGGTATTTAATTTGATTGACTTAAAATTTCTTGAATTAAAGATTCATCAAAAATATCCAGTCCGATAGATTGAAGCATAAATTGTAAAAAATAAATCCGATCGACAATTTTTTCGGAAGAATTTTCAAAAATACTCCCTTCAACCCAAAAGTTAGTCAAAAGCAAGATTGTCTCGGCCGCTTCATTAGGGAAGGGGATGGGGTGGATGGACTGATCTTCTATTCCTTTTTTTATAATATCTGCAATAAGGGGAGTTCCTATACGCAGATTGTAACGGATAATAGTCAGCATGAACTCCGCATCAAGAGGTGCGTGATTCAACATTTCGTAGTTAGTTTTCTGACTTTTTAAACTAAACTGAAAGGTTTCTTTGAGCTGTTCTCTTCCAGTTAAATGACTGGTGGATTCAAGCCAGTCTAGCAATTCCTTTTCCATCAATTGATAACGCTGTTTTAAAACTGCAAAAAAAATTTCATCTTTTGATTGAAAATGGTGATAAATGGCCCCTTTTGAAATGCTAGCTGTTTGCGCTATGTTTTGTACACTTGTTTTTTCATAGCCATTGTGAATAAAAAGCTGTGAAGCTGTTGATAAAATTTTTTCAATCATTGCTTGAGATTTTTCTGTTTTTGCGACCATTAAGTTCCTTCTCTCTGTTTTATTAAATTTATTTTATCAAAAAAAGAAGAAAAGGTAATATTTGAGCAGTCTAACAAGTCTCATTCTTAAGAAAACCACTCTACTTTTTTAATTTTGCTTCTATACGTTTGATGTGATACAAGTTTGAGAGAACTGTAATCCCACCGATGGTCATTATTCCTAAACCATTCCAAGGACTAAACAAAGTAGTGATGAGCCCGCCAGTAATTGTAGCATACCCACATTTCACTCCCAAACGAGAATGTCGGATACCGCTCTCTCCTTGTGTTAATCGATAAAACTGTTCTTTTTGCTGTATTCTTTGCTTTTTAATGGCTTCGTGATGACGTATTTGTTGTTGACGTACTCGTTGATCTTGTTTTGCAATATAATCGATTGTTTTTTCTAGCATAGATTTTTTCATGTTAAATCCCTTTTAAAAACCGACTATTCGGTATTTTATGTTTTTTAGTTTAACAAATAAAAATGAAGGTGTCAACACTTACCACTTATGAGAAAAAGTTTTTTACTAGGAACTATTTGAAATCTGTCTCACATTCTTAGTTTTAAGTGTTGGAGTTAATACTTAATTAAAACCAAGTGCGCTTTTTGATCAATAAAATGTCAAAAAATATTGTAGTCCAAGTATATGCGTGGGAATGTTCCTTCTCTTATAGATATTATTTTTTAGGGAAGTGATGAAATATTTCTTGAAAATTATAGAATTTATCCCAGTAAAAATGCGGTAGGAATTCAAACTAAACTATATTTTTCAAGAACATTCAGTTTTCTAGCAAGAGAGTGGTGAGGGAAAGAAGTTTTCTTGAATTAGGATTTTTTAGAGTCTAAAATGTGAATAAGGCTGGCACAGCCTGTTGAATGCTGGTCAGCAATTTAAGGTAGTTCCTCGAACTATTTTAGTAATTAGCTATCACGCTCTGAACATTATTTCTAAAACAGAATGAGGCTGAAACGCTGTTGTTCCAACCTCATTTGATTCAAACTAATGAAGCTCCCCTCAAGGGTTTAAAATCCAGTCACGGTAATCCCCAACAGGCGGACACCTCTTTCTTTCTCGCTTAATTCTTCATAGAGTTGCAGGGCAATTTGGCTTATCTGACTAGCATCCTGTGTTTTTTGAGCGAGACTTTTTCGTTTAGTAAGAGTTGAAAAGTCCTCGTAGCGGATTTTCAGAATGACAATTTTTCCAGCTTTTTCTTGCTGACTGAGATTGAGCGCGACTCTTTCTGATAGAAGAGTCAGCTCTTTTTTGATGTCTTCTTCGGCACGGAGTATCTTTCCATAGGTTTTCTCTTTCCCGATTGATTTACGGATACGATTGGATCTGACTGGGGAATTGTGGATACCACGAGCCTTTCGATAAAGGTCATAGCCCAGTCTTCCAAAACGGTCTATTAGGGTCACTTCAGGAACTTCAAGTAGATCAGCGCCGGTAAAAACGCTCATTTGATGAAGACGTTCCACCGTCTTTTTTCCTACTCCATGAAACTTGGAAATATCCATTTGTTTGAGAAAATCCTCAGCTTGGTCAGGTAGAATCACTGTCAAACCATGAGGTTTTTGATAATCGCTAGCCATTTTAGCCAAGAATTTGTTGTAGGAAACACCGGCAGAAGCAGTTAAATGAAGTTCTTGCCATATATCCTCTTGAATGAGGCGAGCGATTTTGACTGCTGACTTAATCCCCAGTTTATTTTCTGTTACATCCAAATAGGCTTCGTCAATACTCATAGGTTCAATCAAATCTGTATAGCGCTTAAAAATAGCTCGAATCTGGAGGCCTACAGACTTGTATTTCTCATAATTCCCTGAGATAAAGACGGCCTGAGGACAACGTTCATAAGCTTCCTTGGAACTCATGGCAGAATGAACACCAAAAGCTCGTGCCTCATAGCTACAGGTAGAAACGACTCCCCGTCCACCTGTTTGCCGAGGGTCGCTTCCTATAATGACAGGTTTTCCTCTGAGTTTAGGATTGTCCCTGATTTCCACCGCAGCAAAAAAGGCATCCATGTCAATATGGATGATTTTTCTTGATAAATCATTCAATAAGGGAAAAATCAACATGCCTAGCACCTTTTTTACAGCTTATTTTCTTTTATTATACCCTTTTTTCTGAAAAAAGGAAAAAAGGGTATATTTTTTTCAAAAATATAATACAGTTTAGGGCGAAATATAGACTGTTTTAGAAAAGAAAGTGTAAAAACAGGGGTTTGTTACTTGTTGAAATCGGTTACTGTGTGGTATACTTGTCTCATGAATGTAACAGATGACTGTTACTAGAAAGAAAAAAGAGGACATTAACATGGTTGTTAAGACAGTTGTTGAAGCACAAGATATTTTTGACAAAGCTTGGGAAGGCTTCAAAGGCGTAGATTGGAAAGAAAAAGCAAGTGTATCACGCTTCGTACAAGCTAACTACACACCTTACGATGGAGACGAAAGCTTCCTTGCAGGACCAACAGAACGTTCACTTCACATCAAAAAAATTGTAGAAGAAACTAAGGCTCACTACGAAGAAACTCGTTTCCCAATGGACACTCGTCCAACATCTATCGCTGATATCCCTGCAGGATTTATCGACAAAGAAAACGAAGTTATCTATGGTATCCAAAACGATGAACTCTTCAAATTGAACTTCATGCCAAAAGGTGGTATCCGTATGGCTGAAACTACTTTGAAAGAAAATGGATACGAACCAGATCCAGCTGTTCACGAAATTTTTACTAAATACGTAACAACAGTTAACGACGGTATCTTCCGCGCTTACACTTCAAATATCCGTCGTGCTCGTCACGCTCACACTGTAACTGGTCTTCCAGATGCTTACTCACGTGGACGTATCATCGGTGTTTACGCACGTCTTGCTCTTTACGGTGCAGACTACTTGATGCAAGAAAAAGTAAACGACTGGAATGCAATTAAAGAAATTGATGAAGAAACAATCCGTCTTCGTGAAGAAGTAAACCTTCAATACCAAGCATTGCAACAAGTTGTTCGCTTGGGTGACCTTTACGGTGTTGACGTTCGCAAACCAGCGATGAACGTCAAAGAAGCTATCCAATGGGTGAACATCGCCTTCATGGCTGTCTGCCGTGTTATCAACGGTGCTGCAACATCTCTAGGACGTGTGCCAATCGTGCTTGACATCTTTGCAGAACGTGACCTTGCTCGTGGTACATTTACTGAATCAGAAATCCAAGAATTTGTTGATGATTTCGTTATGAAACTTCGTACAGTTAAATTTGCTCGTACTAAAGCTTATGACCAATTGTACTCAGGTGACCCAACTTTCATCACAACTTCTATGGCTGGTATGGGTAACGACGGTCGTCACCGTGTTACTAAGATGGACTACCGTTTCTTGAACACTCTTGACAACATTGGTAACTCACCAGAACCAAACTTGACAGTTCTTTGGACTGACAAATTGCCATACAACTTCCGTCGCTACTGTATGCACATGAGCCACAAACACTCTTCTATCCAATACGAAGGTGTAACAACAATGGCTAAAGACGGATACGGTGAAATGAGCTGTATCTCATGCTGTGTGTCTCCACTTGACCCAGAAAATGAAGAACAACGCCACAACATCCAGTACTTCGGTGCACGTGTAAACGTATTGAAAGCCCTTCTTACTGGTTTGAACGGTGGTTACGACGATGTTCACAAAGACTACAAAGTATTTGACATCGATCCTATTCGTGATGAAGTTCTTGAATTTGAATCAGTTAAAGCTAACTTTGAAAAATCTCTTGACTGGTTGACTGACACTTACGTAGATGCTTTGAACATCATCCACTACATGACTGATAAGTACAACTACGAAGCTGTTCAAATGGCCTTCTTGCCAACTAAACAACGTGCAAACATGGGATTTGGTATCTGTGGATTTGCGAACACTGTTGATACATTGTCAGCTATCAAATACGCTACAGTTAAACCAATCCGTGATGAAAATGGCTACATCTACGATTACGAAACAATCGGTGAATACCCACGTTGGGGTGAAGATGATCCACGTTCAAACGAATTGGCAGAATGGTTGATTGAAGCTTACACAACTCGTCTACGTAGCCACAAACTTTACAAAGACGCAGAAGCTACTGTATCACTTTTGACAATCACATCTAACGTTGCTTACTCTAAACAAACTGGTAACTCACCAGTACACAAAGGTGTATACCTCAACGAAGATGGTTCTGTGAACTTGTCTAAACTTGAATTCTTCTCACCAGGTGCTAACCCATCTAACAAAGCTAAAGGTGGATGGTTGCAAAACTTGAACTCACTTGCTAGCCTTGACTTCGGTTATGCCGCTGACGGTATCTCATTGACAACTCAAGTATCACCTCGTGCTCTTGGTAAGACTCGTGATGAACAAGTTGATAACTTGGTAACAATCCTTGATGGTTACTTCGAAAACGGTGGACAACACGTTAACTTGAACGTTATGGACTTGAACGATGTTTACGAAAAGATCATGTCAGGAGAAGACGTTATCGTACGTATCTCTGGATACTGTGTAAACACTAAATACCTCACTCCAGAACAAAAAACTGAATTGACACAACGTGTCTTCCACGAAGTTCTTTCAATGGATGATGCATTGGATGCATTGAGCTAATTAAGTTTTTGAATAATGAAATAAGTAACCCTCGGTCAGTTGGCTGAGGGTTGTTTTTGGGGTTTTAAATGCCTTAAGTCAGGTACTGAAATGTCTGACCGAGATTCAAAGATACTTGTTGACTTGCGATGGGGATTTGAAAATAATACTCAATGAAAATCAAAGAGTAAATTAGGAAGCTAGCCGCAGGTTGCTCAAAGCACTGCTTTGAGGTTGTAGATAAGACTGACGAAGTCAGCTCAAAACACTGTTTTGAGGTTGTGGATAGAACTGACGAAGTCAGTAACCATACCTACGGCAAGGCGAAGCTGACGTGGTTTGAAGAGATTTTCGAAGAGTATGAAAATAAAAACACCACACTTTGTAAGAAACAAGGTGTGGCTTTATTTTATCTCTTAGACCAGGTCCTCTTCATAAAGAGAAGTAGGATTGGGTAAATCTCCAAGCGACCTGCAATCATTGCAAAGGAGAGGAGGATTTTTGAGATAGGACTAAAGATTGAGAAACTAGAAGTGGTTCCTAGAATAGGCCCGATATTATTGAAACAGCTAAAGACAGCGCTGGTCACAACCAGGAAATCATTGCTATCTAGGCTGACAATAAAGATGAGTACTAGTAAAATCATAGCATAGATGACAAAGTACTTGAGAATCTTATGCTGGGTATCTTTGTCAATAACCGTTTTATTAACATGGAGGGTCAACACACGGTGGGGCGATAGAATTGACAAAATTTGGTTTTTGGCAATTTTTGAAAGGATGAGGCCTCGAATAACCTTGAGTCCACCTGCGGTTGATCCAGCAGAGCCACCGATTCCCATGAGAAAGAGGAGGATAAACTGGGAGAAGAGGGGCCAATTGGTAATATCTCCGTATCCAAAACCAGTTGTTGTAATGATATTGGAAACCTGGAAGAAGGCCATTTCAAAACTCTTAGAAAATCCTGGGTAGAGATAGAGGGTATTGAGGCTGATCAAGCCTGTAGAAATTAGAACGATGACCAAGTAGGCACGAAGTTCTTCATCTCCAAAGAAGGCTTTGACGCGACGGAGCATGAGGTAGTAGTAGAGGTTGAAATTTACCCCAAAAACCAGAACTCCGATACTAACTAGATAGGTAATCAGTGAGCTACCATAGTGGGCAATTCCGTCGTTATAGACGGTGAATCCCCCGGTACCTGCAGTCCCCATAGCGATAACAAAACTATCGTAGAGAGGCATACCGGCTAGATAGTAGATAATCACAAAAAGGGAAAAGAGGGCTAGATAAAGGAGATATAGAATCTGAGCGGTGTTTTTTAGCTTGGATACAACCTTACCGAATACGGGGCCAGGAACCTCAGCCTTCATTACCTCTAGGTGGCTGTTTTTGGCATTATCCATAATAGCAAGTGCAAAAACCAGTACTCCCATCCCTCCAATCAAGTGGGTAAAACTTCTCCAGAAGAGGAGGGAGCGACTGAGAACCGAAACATCGTTTAGAATAGTTGCTCCAGTAGTTGTAAAGCCAGAACTAATCTCAAAAAAGGCATCGATAAGGCTGGGAATTTGCCCAGTAAAAACAAAGGGGAGCCCCCCAAAGAAAGACCAAAGAATCCAACAGAGGGCAACAATCAAGATTCCCTCCTTGGCGTAAATCCGTTGATTTTTTGGTTTTTGTAAAATTCCTGAACCACCCAGTAATACGAGAATCCCAATTGTCGTAAAGAGGGCTGTAAAGACTTGGCTTGACTCATGGTAATAGACAGCAATCGCAACAGGAACCAAGAGAAGAACAGCTTCAATCAAAAGTAACTTTGAAAGGAGGTAACGAATCATACTTTTATTCATTTCTTACCTCGCAATCAAATCATAAATCTTGGTGATGTTTGGCAACAAGGTTGTTACTAGGAGCTTGTCTCCGACTTCCAACATATCCTCCCCAGTTGGGAAAATAGTCTTGCCCTTTCGAATGATGGCTGCAATAAGAACCCCTTTTTTCAATTTCAGTTGAGAAAGAGGTTTGGCAGTCATTTTATTGGCTTCCTTGATATGGAATTGCAGGGTTTCGATTTGACCGTTGGCTAGATGGTGCATGGCTTGAAGGTCTGAATATTGGGCATTAACACGGCCACGAATAAAGTGCATGATTGTATCTACAGCGATGATTTTCGGAGTGATAATGCTTGAGAAATCAGGCGCATGAATAATTTCAAGGAGACTAGTTCTGTTAACCTTGCTAATATTTTTTTGCACCCCGACACTATCTAGGAACATAGAAGTAATAATATTCTCTTCGTCAACTCCTGTTAGGGTTGCTACTGCATCATAGTTTTGGGCACTTTCTTCTAGCAAGATATCTTTTGCTGTCCCATCTCCTTGAACGATGTAGAGATTAGGGAATTTCTCACTAAAGAAACGTGCCCTTTCAGGGTTAATCTCGATGACTTTGGTATCGATCCGACTGTCTTTGAGAATCCCTAGTAGATAATAGGCAATTCTACCTGCTCCAACTATGAGAAGGCTCTTTACAGCACGAGATTTGAAATAATTATGAAAGAGCATCATATCAACACGGTTACCGGTGACAAATATTCTATCTTTATCCTGTATGGTCATATCACCACTTGGGATGATAATTTGATGCTCTCTCTCTATCGCACAGACAATGACATTGCCAAATTTTTTCCGAAAATCAGAAATGGGCATTTGGCAAAGACCGCTAGTGGATCTGACGATAAATTCCATGAGGCTAACGCGTCCACCAGCAAAGCGTTCGACAGATAGGGCGTTGGGGAAGTCAATGATATTGGCGATAGCGCGGGCGGCCAAGAGCTCAGGGTTAACGATAAGAGAAAAACCGAGAATATTCTTTTCTTTGAAATAAGAATTAGAGTATTCAGGATTCCTCACCCGAACGATGGTTTCTTTAGCCCCCATTTTTTTAGCTAGAACGGCTGCAATCATGTTTACTTCATCGTACTCAGTCAGGGCGATAAAGATGTCACAATCTTGGACACTGGCTTGCTCAAGAATGGCAAAATCAGCTCCGTTGCCAAGGATACCCATGATATCAAAGCGATTGACAATATGATTGAGGACTGCTTCGTCTTGCTCAATCAGCAAAACATCATGCTTTTCTGCAACCAAGGAGCGACAGAGGGCAAAACCAACTTTACCCCCTCCGACAAGGATAATTTTCATATTAAAACCTACTTTTTCATGATGTAACTATCATACCTTTTTTCAAGAAAAAATGCACCTACTAGCTAATAACAAGAGCTTTTAGTAGGAAATTTGCTATAAGGTAAAACTATACCCTAATCAATTAAAATAGCTATTAGCGACTTTCTCTGAAATATGGTATGATAAAGGATATACAAGGAGATAAAATGAATAATAATTTACTGGTATTACAATCAGACTTTGGTCTGGTTGATGGTGCGGTATCGGCTATGATTGGAGTGGCTTTAGAAGAGTCTCCAACCTTAAAAATTCATCATTTGACGCACGATATCACGCCTTATAATATTTTTGAGGGGAGCTATCGTCTCTTTCAGACGGTGGATTACTGGCCTGAGGGAACGACTTTTGTATCGGTTGTCGATCCAGGTGTCGGATCAAAACGTAAGAGTGTGGTTGCCAAGACTGCAAAAAATCAATACATTGTCACGCCAGACAATGGGACTCTTTCTTTTATTAAGAAACACGTTGGTATTGTAGCCATTCGTGAAATTTCTGAGGTAGCCAATAGACGTCAAAACACAGAGCATTCTTATACCTTCCACGGTCGTGATGTTTATGCTTATACTGGAGCTAAATTAGCCAGTGGTCACATTACTTTTGAGGAAGTGGGGCCAGAGCTCAGTGTGGATCAGATTGTGGAGCTTCCAGTCGTAGAGACCATCATTGAAGACCATTTGGTGAAGGGAGCTATTGATATTCTGGATGTACGTTTCGGCTCGCTTTGGACCTCTATCACACGAGAAGAGTTTTACAAACTGGAACCAGAATTTGGTGACCGTTTTGAAGTGACTATCTATCACGCTGATATGCTGGTCTATCAAAATCAGGTTGTCTATGGCAAATCATTTGCAGATGTGAGAATTGGGCAACCCATCCTTTACATCAACTCTCTCTATCGTTTAGGTTTGGCTATCAACCAAGGTTCTTTTGCCAAGGCCTATAATGTGGGTGTCGGTTCATCTTGGACCATTGAAATAAAGAAAATAGAATCATAAAATAGGAGAATATAGATGAAAAATCAATCAATTAAACAAGTTGTTGCTATCGGTGTTGGAGCTGCGCTCTTTGTTGTCATCGGGATGATCAGCATTCCGACACCTGTTCCAAATACAAGTATCCAGCTTCAGTATGCGGTACAGAGCCTCTTGTCTATCATTTTTGGTCCTCTAGTGGGACTACTTGTTGGCTTAATTGGGCATGCAGTGAAGGACGCTATTGCTGGCTACGGTCTGTGGTGGACTTGGATTATTGCTAGTGGGCTCTTTGGTCTAGCTGTAGGACTCTTTAGAAAATACATTCGAGTAACACAGGGTGTTTTTGAGTTGAAGGATATTGTCTTCTTTAATCTCATTCAGATTGTTGCAAATGCTCTTGTTTGGGGTGTCTTGGCACCACTTGGAGATGTTGTGATATATCAAGAAGCGGCAGAAAAAGTATTTGCTCAAGGGATTGTTGCAGGTATTGCTAACGCTGTAACTATAGCTATCGCAGGTACCCTTCTCTTGCTAGCTTATTCACGTACACAGATTCGTTCAGGAAGTTTGAAAAAGGATTAACATAAGGAAAAAGGCTGGACAACCAGTCTTTTTCGATGTTTATAGATTAGTTAGGTAAGCAAGCTAGGATAGGAATCTTTTTGGCGCTAAGTTTTTAAGAGAAGAGTCTGCAAGAAGGGGTTAATTTATGATAAAATAGAAGTCTAATACTCTGCGAAAATCTAATTCAAACCGCGTCAGCTCTATCTGCAACCTCAAAACAGTGCTTTGAGCAACCTACGGCTAGCTTTTTGGTTTGCTCTTTGATTTTCATTGAGTAGAAGAAGCGAATGAAGAGAGTAAGATGAAAGAAGCTATAATTGAGTGGAAGGATTTCTCTTTCCAGTATGAAACGCAACAAGAACCGACCTTGCAAGGGGTGGATTTGACTATTTACAAGGGAGAGAAAGTCTTAATTGTTGGACCATCTGGGTCAGGTAAGTCTACCTTGGGTCAGTGCTTGAACGGGATTATTCCCAATATTTACAAGGGGCAGACGTCTGGAGAATTTTTGATCAAGGGTCAAGTAGCCTTTGATATGAGCATCTATGATAAGTCTCATCTGGTTAGCACAGTTTTGCAGGATACAGATGGGCAGTTTATTGGCTTGTCTGTGGCAGAAGATTTGGCTTTTGCTCTGGAAAATGATGTGACAGTTCTAGAAGAGATGAAAAATCGTGTTCATAAATGGGCTGAAAAGCTGGATCTTCTCCCTTTACTAGCTCAGCGTCCCCAGGATTTGTCAGGTGGACAAAAGCAACGTGTCAGTTTGGCTGGTGTCTTGATTGATGAAAGTCCCATTCTATTGTTTGATGAGCCACTCGCCAATCTTGATCCCAAGTCAGGTCAGGATATTATCGAATTGATTGACCAGATTCATAAGGAGGAGGGGACGACGACACTTATTATCGAGCACCGTTTGGAGGATGTTCTGCATCGCCCTGTGGATCGGATTGTCTTGATAAACGATGGTCGTATCCTCTTTAATGGGAGTCCTGACCAGTTACTGGCGACTGATTTATTGACACAAAATGGAATTCGAGAACCCCTTTATCTCACCACTCTCCGTCAATTGGGTGTGGATTTAAATAAGGAAGAACAATTAGCAGATCTGGATAACTTGTCCATCTCAAAAGGTCAGGTTCAGTTGCAGACGGAACTAGTAAAAGAGACGCCAGAATTGCAGTCACTCTTTAGACTAGAGGATGTGTCTTTTTCTTATGATGATAGACCGATTTTAAAGTCCCTACATTTGGATATTAAAAAGGGTGAAAAGATTGCCATTGTCGGAAAAAATGGAGCTGGGAAATCAACCCTAGCCAAGGCCTTAAGTAGTTTTATTCAGACTGAAGGTCGCTATCTGTGGGAAGGACAAGATATAAAAGGAGATTCTGTTGCAGAGCGGGCAGAACGAGTAGGCTATGTGCTGCAAAATCCCAATGAAATGATTTCAACCAACATGATTTTTGATGAGGTGGCTCTGGGGCTACGTTTGCGAGGTGTGGACGAGCAGGAAATTGAAACGAGAGTCTATGAAACCTTGAAAATCTGTGGTCTTTATGAATTCCGCAATTGGCCCATTTCTGCCCTGTCATTTGGCCAGAAAAAACGTGTCACCATTGCATCGATTTTGGTCTTGGGAGCTGAAATCATCCTCTTAGATGAACCGACTGCGGGTCAAGACCAGAAGAACTATACTGAGATTATGGAATTTCTCGAGAAGTTGCATCAAAAAGGGCACACGATTGTTATGATTACTCATGATATGCAATTGATGCTGGATTATTCAGACCGGGCACTTGTCATGGTGGATGGGGAATTGATTGCCGATACTGATCCGGCTAGTCTTTTGAGCAATCCTGAGCTGTTAGTAAAAGCCAATCTAAAAGAGACCTCTATCTTTAACTTGGCCAAGAAACTAGATGTGGATCCACTTGCTTTAACGGCATTTTACAAAGAAAGGAGAGAAGGATGCAAGCTAAATTAATTGGTTACCAGTATAGAGATACTGTGATTCATCGCTTGTCAGGAGCTGGAAAACTTCTCTTTTTCATCCTCGTGTCATTGGCGGCCATGATTAGCTATGATACCAGACTGCTTGTTCTGATTGCCATCTTTTCGGTCTTTCTCCTCTATTTGTCAGAAATCCGTTTTAAAGATGTTTCCTTTGTAGCCGTTTTTGCGACGGTATTTGCCGTTTTAAACGTCTTGATGGTCTATCTCTTTTCTCCCGAGTATGGGGTTGGACTTTATGGAGAGAGAAGTGTGATTTGGCAGGGAATCGGTGTCTACACTCTGACCAGTCAAGAGCTCTTTTATCTGCTAAATCTGGTCATTAAGTACCTTTGTACCATTCCTCTGGCTATTATCTTTTTGATGACAACCCATCCTAGTCAGTTTGCTTCCAGTTTAAATCAAATTGGTGTGCCTTACAAGATTGCCTATTCAGTCAGCCTGACCTTGCGCTATATTCCAGATTTGCAGGAAGAATTCTTTACCATCAAGATGTCTCAGGAGGCGCGTGGGATGGAATTATCCAAGAAAGCTTCTCTTATGCAACGAATCAAAGGCAATCTGCGCATTATCACTCCCTTGATTTTTAGCTCGCTAGAACGCATTGATACCATTGCGACCGCCATGGAGCTTCGCCGCTTTGGGAAAGAGAAAAAACGCACTTGGTATAGTTATCAGGCCTTGAAAAAAGGAGACTATCTTACCTTGCTCTTGGCAGTCTTGTTTTTAGTAGCTAGTTTACTACTTATCTTGCAGAATCAGGGACGATTTTACAACCCTTGGAAATAGTATTGTCAAAGTTTTCATTAAAGAAGTAAAGAGAAATTATTCTATAGCTTTTTATTGATAGATTGTATGAGAAATAAAGTTAATAATTGTATGCTTGAAATTTTTGACAAAACATGAATTAGTTTGCATATTTTATAGTAGAATTTACACTACAAAATCAAAGTTATTCAAATATAATCATTTTCAACTAAGTTCAGTGTCATAATGTAGAGACAACATAAAATAGTAAAAGTACTTATTTAAATCGTGTTAATTTCATTTTGTGTAAACATGGGAAAATGTTGAATGTATATGATGACTGGAGATGATTTATAATGATTAGTTTAGAGCTGTTGTCTGAAGCAAGTAGTCTAGATGTCTATTTTTTGAAAAAGAGAATCGAGAGTATTTTGAGCGGAATTTACCTCCTAGACCAGCTAACTATTTTGAGTTAGAAGTTTTTAAAGAAAATACAAGGGAATTGTTAAGGGAACAAGAGAATCGGGATGTCTACATGCATCTTATTAGAGATGCACAAGGCGTTATGGTTGGAAGAGTTAATTTAAGTGTTTTAGGGAAAGATAGAAAAACAGCAGAACTTGGATATAGGATTGGAGAAAATGTTACTAATTTAGGATATGCAAGCGAAGCGGTTAACCTTGTTTTAGAAAAGGCCTTTACTACCTATGGTTTACATAGGATTATCGCAGGGACGGCAACGGACAATCTGGCCTCTCAGAGAGTGCTTTTAAAAAACGGTTTCACCTTTAGTAGAATTATAGAGAATGACTTTGAAATGCATAACGAGTGGATTCATACGGCAGTGTTTGAGATAACGAGGCCATAATATCATCATTCCCAGTCCACAGATAGGTATAAAAGAGTAAGCAATTTTTGCAGATATTTAAGAATTTTCTCCTAGAAACCCTTGGAAATAGCTTGAAAAAATTGAAAAAATCAAGTCGTTTCTATTGACAATGATTCTGAAAGTGTTATACTAAGAAAGTAGTTTCGCTGATTTACTTCAAACCTGTTGTGAGGTAAGTTAACGATGCCTTAACCACGCTGTTTGCTGAGCTTGACTCCGGGCAGTGTGGCTATTTTTTTGCAATGGTGAAAGGAAGCAAGTCATGACAAATCACATTGTATTATTTGAACCTCAAATTCCACAAAATACAGGCAATATCGCGCGTACTTGCGCTGCGACCAATTCTCCCCTCCATATCATCAAGCCAATGGGCTTTCCTATTGATGACCGCAAGATGAAGCGAGCTGGGTTGGATTATTGGGATAAACTAGAGATTTATTTTTACGAGAGTTTGGAGGATTTCATGTCTCAGATGAAGGGCAAACTCTATCTGATTTCGAAATTCGCGGAAAAAGTCTATTCTGAGGTGGATTTATCGACTGATGAAGACCATTATTTTCTCTTTGGACGTGAAGACAAGGGTTTGCCTGAGGACTTTATGCGCGAACATCCTGAGAAAGCTCTCCGTATTCCTATGAATGATGAACATGTCCGCAGTCTCAATGTGTCTAATACCGTCTGCATGATTGTCTACGAAGCCCTCCGCCAGCAGAACTTTGCAGGTCTTGAGCTCATTCATACCTATGAAGTGGATAAATTGAAATAAAAAATGAAAATGAAAATGAACAAAATGCTTGCGCTTGCAAGCGTTTTTTGTTATGATAAAAGAGTCTTCAGGGCAGGGTGAAATTCCCGACCGGCGGTAAATTTGACTATCTATTTTAGTTTTCTCGTCGTTGTCTTGTCTCGATATACTTTAAGTATTATCTTCGACTGCGACGCCTAGATAAATCTAAAATATCTTAGCCAAATAAGTCCGCGAGCGCAAGCTGATGTGGTGAGATTCCACAACCGACAGTATAGTCTGGATGGGAGAAGACGAAAGAATAGCTTTGTCTGTTCTGATAGATTTATAGCTAAATTGTAACCGTTTGCTCAATAGAGTGCGAGGGAACTTTTGGGGTATAAAAAGTGAGAATAGATAGGGGAATCCTTTCTAACTTCTTCTGATTTTATAGAAAATTGGAGGAACCTGTTATGACAAACACACGTCGACTTTCGACCATTGCGATTCTATCAGCCATCTCATTTGTGCTGATGTACTTTGACTTTCCGCTTTTGCCAGCGGCGTCCTTCCTCAAGATCGAATTTAGTATCTTGCCAGTCCTTGTGGGTCTGGTGGTCATGGATTTGCCTGCTGCTCTAGGAATTCTCTTGCTTCGCTCACTCTTGAAATTGCTTCTTAATAGTCAAGGAGTGAATACTTACATTGGTTTGCCGATGAATATCGTAGCTTTGGGAGTTTTTGTCATCGTATTTGCTTTGATTTGGAAAAAGGAACGGACAACTCTTCGTTTCCTACTAGGCTCTCTAGCTGGGACTATTGGTTTAACCGTGGCTATGTTGGTTCTCAACTATGTTTATGCTGTTCCTTTGTACGCTAAGTTTGCTAACTTTGATATTGGAAAAATTTTGGGACTTTCCAACTACCTAATGACCATGGTATTACCTTTTAACTTGATTGAGGGTGTAATCTTTTCCGTTTCATTCTGGTTGTTGTATGTTCTCTTGAAACCAACCTTAAAACATTATGAGAGATAAACAAACATTTTTAATGAAGGGCAGTTTTGCCCTTTTACTTTTCGTTATTCTTGGCTACATGGTCAAATTTTACCCTGAAACGCTGGTCGGTTTTGACCAACCGATACAGACTGCCGTTCGAGGAGACTTGCCAGATTACTTGACTATTCTTTTCAGGGCCATCACACGCTTGATTGATATCCCAGTGATTATCACTTGGGTTGTCATTACAGCTTTTGTCTTTTATCGTAAGCGGTGGAAGATAGAAAGTTTCTTCATGCTGGGAAATCTGGCTTTGGCAGGTCTTTTAATCGTGACCTTTAAAAATATTTACCAGCGCCCACGACCAGCTATTTTACACTTGGTTGAGGAGAAGGGATTTTCCTTTCCAAGTGGCCATTCTCTGGCTGTAACCTTGATGGTCGGTTCTCTGATTGTCATTCTCAGTCAACGGATGAAAGATCCAGTCTGGAGAAAAATCGTGCAAATCGTCCTTGTTATCTACCTAGTCAGTGTGTTGGTATCAAGGGTCTATCTGGGAGTTCATTACCCATCAGACGTTCTTGCCAGTCTCTGTGTGGGCTTGGGAGTATTGTTTATCGAATTTCCCTTCTATGACAAGCTCCGCTTCCAATGGCGATTTAAAGGCAAGCAGAAGTGACTATCAAATTCCTTTGAGGAGAAAGAAATGAAAGTCAATATAGCAGATCTTCATCCGACTCAACTATACTTATCAGAAAAGAAGTTGCAAGATATTCAGATGCTTTACCAGTCGGCAGAAACAATCCAAGTCGATCCAATCAGTATTCTTGCCTTTGGAGATTGCTTGTTGATTACAGATGGGCATCACAGGGCTTATCAGGCTTTATTGGCAGGTCGGGATACGATTTCTGCTGAGTGGGATAGAGATGGTGGTGATGAACTATATCATCTCTATGCGCAAGCCTGCGAAGAAAGAAAAATTTACTCTGTTCTGGATTTAAAAAATCATATCTTAGCTCAAGATGAGTATGAAGCAAAATGGTATAACTGGTGTGATGGTTTTAATCAAGCAGCAACTCTTTTGTTGAAAAGGAAAGCAGATGAAACAGACCCTACAAATAGATAATTCACTGCGTCTTGTTCCTTATTATAAGGTCAATCATTGTGAAGAAGCTCTTGCTTGGTATCAGGATGTGAACTTGGTTCACCTCGTAGATGGGGTGAAGCTTCCTTATAGTCAAGAAACTTTGGAAGCCATGTATTCCTATTTGGATCAGCATGGTGAGCTTTTTTGGATTGAAGTCAAGGAGAAGGGTGAATGGTTTCCAATTGGGGATGTTACACTATCTCAGGACAATCTCCCCATTGTGATTGGAAATCCCGCTTACCAACATCGAGGACTTGGAAAAAAGATCCTAAGTACTTTGATTGAATTGGCTCGAATAAAAGGATGGAAAGAATTGAGAGTCAAGGAAATCTACACTTACAATCATGTATCTAGGCGCTGTTTCAAGTCGCTTGGATTTGTGGAAAATGGAGCAACAGAAAAAGGAACGAGTTTTGTATTGAAATTAGTCTAATCTAACTTGTTTTTTAACTCAAAATCTGATAAACTATGTAGTAATTGAATAGAAATCTGCAAGACTAGTAACTCAAGGGAAGTATATCAGGGAGGAGAGCCGTGACTGCAAGCTCTTTATATGAAAGCTGGGTGAATTCACTTGCGCATGGATTTAGAAATGAAGGTCTGACTTGTCAGATGAAAACGGATGGTACCGCGTGTCAACGCTCCGAGTGGAGTTTTTGGCATGTGGTTTTCTTTTTATCTACGAGCGACTGATGGAGGAATTATGTCAACTATTGAAGAACAATTAAAAGCGCTTCGTGAAGAAACGCTGGCTAGCTTGAAGCAGATTACTGCTGAAAATGAAAAAGAGATGCAAGATTTGCGTGTCTCTGTCCTTGGTAAAAAGGGATCGCTCACTGAAATCCTCAAAGGGATGAAAGATGTCTCTGCTGAGATGCGTCCGATTATCGGGAAACATGTCAATGAAGCGCGTGATGTCTTGACAGCAGCTTTTGAAGAAACTGCTAAGCTTTTGGAAGAAAAGAAAGTTGCAGCTCAATTAGCAAGTGAGAGTATCGATGTGACCCTTCCAGGTCGTCCAGTTGCGACTGGTCACCGTCATGTCCTCACACAAACCAGTGAAGAAATCGAAGATATTTTCATTGGGATGGGTTACCAAGTCGTGGATGGTTTTGAAGTAGAGCAAGACTACTATAACTTTGAACGTATGAACCTTCCCAAAGACCACCCAGCCCGTGATATGCAGGACACATTCTATATCACAGAAGAAATCTTGCTCCGTACCCACACGTCTCCAGTTCAAGCGCGTGCTATGGACGCTCATGATTTTTCAAAAGGTCCTTTGAAAATGATCTCACCAGGGCGTGTCTTCCGTCGTGACACAGACGATGCGACTCACAGTCACCAGTTCCACCAAATTGAAGGCTTGGTAGTTGGGAAAAACATCTCTATGGCAGACCTTCAAGGAACGCTTCAGTTGATTGTGCAAAAAATGTTCGGTGAAGAGCGTCAAATTCGTTTGCGTCCATCCTACTTCCCATTCACAGAGCCATCTGTTGAGGTGGATGTTTCTTGCTTCAAGTGTGGTGGAGAAGGCTGTAATGTATGTAAGAAAACAGGTTGGATCGAAATTATGGGTGCCGGTATGGTTCACCCACGTGTCCTTGAAATGAGTGGTATCGATGCGACTGTTTACTCTGGATTTGCCTTTGGTCTTGGACAAGAGCGTGTAGCTATGCTCCGTTACGGAATCAACGATATCCGTGGATTCTACCAAGGAGATGTCCGCTTCTCAGAACAGTTTAAATAATGATTAGAAAAGTAGAAAAGGCAGATGTTGGGGTGTTGTCCAAAATTGCCAAACAAACCTTTAGTGAAACATTTGCTCATGATAATACGGAAGAGCAGTTACAGGAATACTTTGAAGAGTCTTATAGTCTGAGAGTTTTGTCAACTGAGTTGGAAAATCCAGAATCCGAAACCTATTTCATTATGCATGAAGAGGAGATAGCTGGTTTTCTCAAAGTCAACTGGGGAAGTGCTCAGACTGAGAGAGAATTAGAGGATGCTTTTGAAATTCAACGCCTCTATGTGCTACAAAAATTCCAAGGATTTGGACTAGGTAAGCAATTGTTTGGATTCGCTCTTGAACTTGCTACAAAAAATAGTTTTTCTTGGGCTTGGTTAGGTGTTTGGGAGCATAATACAAAAGCTCAAGCATTTTATAATCGATATGGTTTTGAAAAATTTAGCCAACATCATTTTATGGTTGGTCAAAAAGTAGATACAGATTGGTTACTGAAAAAGAAATTAAGGTAAGAAGATGATTCTTCTATTGAAATGATAGGAAAGGAAAATAACTAGAGTGACAACTGTCATTCTGGAAAACTAAATTATGCTTGTATCTTATAAATGGTTAAAAGAATTGGTGGACATTGCTGTGCCATCACAAGAGTTGGCTGAAAAAATGTCAACCACAGGGATCGAGGTCGAAGGTGTGGAATCACCTGCTGCTGGTCTCTCAAAAATTGTCGTCGGTGAGGTCTTGTCTTGCGAAGATGTGCCAGAAACTCACCTCCATGTTTGTCAGGTTAACGTTGGCGAAGAAGAAGCCCGTCAAATCGTCTGTGGTGCACCGAATGTGCGTGCTGGTATCAAGGTTATGGTGGCTCTTCCAGGAGCTCGCATCGCTGACAATTACAAGATCAAAAAAGGGAAAATCCGCGGTCTTGAGTCACTTGGAATGATCTGTTCACTTGGTGAATTGGGAATTTCTGACTCAGTTGTGCCAAAGGAATTCGCAGATGGCATCCAAATCTTGCCAGAAAATGCCGTTCCAGGTGAGGAAGTCTTCTCATATCTAGACTTGGATGATGAAATCATCGAACTTTCTATTACACCCAACCGTGCAGATGCCCTTTCTATGCGTGGAGTGGCTCACGAAGTGGCAGCTATTTATGATAAGGCAGTCAACTTTAAAGAATTTACTCTAACAGAAACTAATGAAGCTGCGGCAGATGCCCTTTCTGTCAGCATTGAGACAGACAAAGCGCCTTACTATGCCGCTCGTATCTTGGATAATGTGACTATCGCACCAAGTCCACAATGGTTGCAAAACCTTCTCATGAACGAAGGAATCCGTCCAATCAATAACGTAGTGGACGTGACCAACTACATCCTTCTCTACTTTGGTCAACCAATGCACGCCTTTGACTTGGATACCTTTGAAGGGAGTGACATCCGTGTGCGTGAAGCGCACGCTGGTGAAAAATTGGTGACCTTGGATGGCGAAGAACGTGACTTGGACGTGAATGACTTAGTTATCACTGTCGCAGACAAGCCAGTAGCCCTTGCAGGTGTCATGGGCGGTCAAGCAACAGAAATCTCTGATAAATCTAGTCGTGTCGTCCTTGAAGCTGCAGTCTTCAACGGAAAATCTATCCGCAAGACCAGTGGTCGCCTCAACCTTCGTTCTGAGTCATCTTCTCGCTTTGAAAAAGGCATCAATGTGGCAACTGTTAACGAAGCCCTTGATGCGGCGGCTAGCATGATTGCAGAACTTGCAGGTGCGACGGTGCGTAAGGGAATCATTTCAGCAGGCCAGCTTGATACTTCAGATGTGGAGGTTTCTTCGACTCTTTCAGACGTTAATCGTGTCCTTGGTACGGAACTTTCATATGCTGATGTCGAAGATGTCTTCCGTCGTCTTGGCTTTGGCCTTTCTGGAAATGCAGATAGCTTTACAGTCAGCGTCCCACGTCGCCGTTGGGATATCACAATCGAGGCAGACCTCTTTGAAGAAATCGCTCGTATCTATGGTTATGACCGCTTGCCAACCAGCCTTCCAAAAGATGATGGTACAGCTGGTGAATTGACAGCCACACAAAAACTCCGCCGTCAAGTTCGTACTATTGCTGAAGGAGCAGGTTTGACAGAAATCATCACCTATGCTCTAACAACTCCTGAAAAAGCAGTTGAGTTTACGGCTCAACCAAGTAACCTTACTGAACTCATGTGGCCAATGACCGTGGATCGTTCTGTCCTCCGTCAAAATATGATTTCTGGTATCCTTGATACGGTGGCTTATAACGTAGCTCGTAAGAATAAAAACTTGGCCCTTTACGAGATCGGAAAAGTCTTTGAACAAACTGGCAATCCAAAAGAAGAACTTCCAAATGAGATTAATAGCTTTGCCTTTGCCTTGACAGGCTTGGTTGCTGAAAAAGATTTCCAAACAGCAGCAGTTCCAGTTGATTTCTTCTATGCTAAAGGAATCCTTGAAGCCCTCTTTGCTCGTTTGGGACTCCAAGTAACCTATACGGCAACATCTGAAATCGCTAGCCTTCACCCAGGTCGTACAGCTATGATTTCACTCGGTGATCAAGTTCTTGGTTTCCTTGGCCAAGTGCATCCAGTCACTGCTAAGGCTTACGATATTCCAGAAACGTATGTGGCTGAGCTCAGCCTTTCAGCTATCGAAACTGCGCTTCAACCTGCTAATCCATTTGTAGAAATTACTAAATTCCCAGCAGTTAGCCGTGACGTTGCCCTTCTCCTTAAGGCAGAAGTGACTCACCAAGAAGTTGTGGACGCTATCCAAGCTGCCGGTGTGAAACGTTTGACAGATATCAAACTCTTTGACGTTTTCTCAGGCGAAAAATTGGGACTTGGTATGAAGTCAATGGCTTATAGCTTGACTTTCCAAAATCCAGAAGACAGCTTAACGGACGAAGAAGTCGCACGCTATATGGAAAAAATCCAAGCGTCTCTCGAAGAAAAAGTCAATGCAGAAGTGCGTTAAAGTATCAATCCATCCTTCGGGGTGGATTTTTTCTTTTCAAGTAACAATTCAGGATTAAAAATAGACAGTTGAGGAGCGGAGGTGATAAATCGAGTTTGCTACTGTATAATGGATTTATCACTAATACTCTTCGAAAATCTCTTCAAACCACGTCAGCTTCGCCTTGCCGTATATATATGTTACTGACTTCGTCAGTTCTATCTACAACCTCAAAGCAGTGCTTTGAGCAGCCTACGGCTAGCTTCCTAGTTTGCTCTTTGATTTTCATTGAGTATAAAAGTGCTCCAGGCCATATTTTACATAGCATTAGTCTTATAAAAATGGACGGAAAGCATTGTAAAGGATATCAAAAAGGAGTATAATGAGTGCAAGACATTTCGGAGGTGAAAGATGCTAGAAGTAAGAAGTCTAGAGAAAAGTTTTGGATCCAAGCAAGTTTTGTTTGGTATTGACTTTCAAGCGCGACCAGGTCGTATTTTAGGACTAGTCGGAAAAAACGGTGCTGGGAAGACAACGATTTTCCACAGTATTTTGAAATTTTTAGAATACCAGGGAGAAATCAGTCTAGATGGTCAGGATATTCGTCAGGAAACCTACGTTCGGATTGGCTATCTGCCTGAAGAACGCAGTCTCATGCCTAAATTGACAGTCCTTGAACAAGTTCGCTATTTGGCGACTCTAAAGGGCATGGATGCCAAAGAAATCAAGGAAAAACTCCCTCAATGGATGAAGAGGTTGGAAGTGAAAGGGAAGCTGACAGATAAAATTAAGAGTCTGTCAAAAGGAAATCAGCAGAAGATTCAGCTCATCATTACTCTGATTCATGAGCCAGACTTGATTATCTTGGATGAGCCTTTCAGTGGATTGGACCCAGTCAATACAGAATTGCTCAAGCAAGTCATTTTTCAGGAAAAAGAGCGTGGAGCAACCATTATCTTTTCTGACCATGTCATGACTAACGTCGAGGAGCTTTGTGATGATATTCTGATGATCCGAGATGGCCGTGTGGTCTTGCATGGACCAGTCCAGGATGTCCGGAATCAATACGGGAAAACGCGTCTCTTTGTTTCAAGTGAACGAAGCAAGGAAGAATTGGAAAATCTTCCTCATGTCAAACAGGTGAGCTTGACCAAACAAGGCAGTTGGAAATTGATCTTGGAGGATGAAAGTGCTGGTAGGGAACTCTTCCCAATCTTGACTCAAGGTCAATATATCGCAACTTTTGATCAGCAAGCGCCAACAATCGATGAAATCTTTAAACTAGAATCAGGGGTGGAAGTATGAGAAATATGTGGGTTGTAATCAAGGAAACCTATCTTCGACATGTCAAATCGTGGAGTTTCTTCTTTATGGTGATTTCGCCGTTTCTCTTTTTAGGAATCTCTGTAGGAATTGCCTATCTCCAAGGCTCCTCAATGGCTAAAAATGATAAAGTGGCAGTAGTGACAACAGTGCCATCTGTAGCAGAAGGACTGAAGAATGTAAATGGTGTTAACTTTGACTATAAAGACGAAGCAAGTGCCAAAGAAGCGATTAAAGATGAAAAATTAAAAGGCTATCTGACCATTGACCAAGAGGATAGTGTCTTAAAGGCTGTTTATCATGGCGAAACATCGCTTGAAAACGGAATTAAATTTGCAGTTACAGGTACACTCAACGAACTGCAAAATCAGCTTAATCGTTCAACTGCTTCCTTGTCTCAAGAGCAGGAAAAACGCTTAGCGCAGACAATTCAATTCACAGAAAAGATTGATGAAGCCAAGGAAAATAAAAAGTTTATTCAAACAATTGCAGCAGGCGCTTTAGGATTCTTTCTTTATATGATTCTGATTACCTATGCGGGTGTGACGGCTCAGGAAGTTGCCAGTGAAAAAGGCACCAAAATTATGGAAGTCGTCTTTTCTAGCATAAGGGCTAGTCACTATTTCTATGCACGGATGATGGCTCTGTTTCTAGTGATTTTAACGCATATTGGGATCTATGTTGTAGGTGGTCTGGTAGCCATCTTGCTCTTTAAAGATTTACCATTCTTGGCTCAGTCTGGTGTTTTGGATCACTTGGGAGATGCCTTCTCACTGAATACCTTGCTCTTTATTTTGATAAGTCTCTTTATGTACGTCGTCTTGGCTGCCTTCCTAGGTTCTATGGTTTCTCGTCCTGAGGACGCAGGAAAAGCCTTATCTCCTTTGATGATTTTGATTATGGGTGGTTTTTTTGGAGTGACAGCTCTGGGTGCAGCTGGTGACAATCTCCTCTTGAAGATTGGTTCATATATTCCCTTTATTTCGACTTTCTTCATGCCATTTAGAGCCATTAATGGCTATGCAAATGGGTTAGAGGCTTGGCTTTCACTTGCTATTACAGTGATTTTTGCGGTGGTAGCAACAGGATTTATCGGACGTATGTATGCTAGTCTCGTTCTGCAGACAGATGACTTAGGTCCTTGGAAAACCTTTAAACGTGCCTTAGCTTATAAATAGAAGAGCCTCGCGAAAGCGAGGTTTTTTAGAGACAAAAAGAGTGGAATTTAGAAAAATATTTTTCATATCTATTGACTTTTAGGGGTGAAATTTGGTATTATAGTAAGCGGTATTGTTTACCCCATTTGAAAGGCCCCGGAACCTTCCAAATACTTTTCGATGGGAAGGAACACCCATCACCGTAAACAAAAATCGAACTATATATAGGAGAAATCATGAACAAAACAACATTTATGGCTAAACCAGGCCAAGTTGAACGTAAATGGTACGTAGTTGACGCAACTGATGTACCACTTGGACGTCTTTCTGCAGTAGTTGCTAGCGTACTTCGCGGAAAAAACAAACCAACATTTACACCACACACTGATACAGGTGACTTTGTGATTGTTATCAATGCTGAAAAAGTTAAATTGACTGGTAAAAAAGCAACTGATAAAATCTACTACACTCACTCAAACCACCCAGGTGGATTGAAACAAATCTCTGCAGGTGAACTTCGTTCTAAAAATGCAGTACGTTTGATCGAGAAATCAGTTAAAGGTATGCTTCCACACAATACTCTTGGACGCGCTCAAGGTATGAAGTTGAAAGTATTTGTTGGAGCTGAGCACACTCACGCTGCACAACAACCAGAAGTTCTTGATATTTCAGGACTTATCTAAGGAAAGGAACAATAAAGTATGTCACAAGCACAATATGCAGGTACTGGACGTCGTAAAAACGCTGTTGCACGCGTTCGCCTTGTTCCAGGAACTGGTAAAATCACTGTTAACAAAAAAGATGTTGAAGAGTACATCCCACACGCTGACCTTCGTCTTGTCATCAACCAACCATTCGCAGTTACTTCAACTGTAGGTTCATACGACGTTTTCGTTAACGTTGTAGGTGGTGGATACGCTGGTCAATCAGGAGCTATCCGTCACGGTATCGCTCGTGCCCTTCTTCAAGTAGACCCAGACTTCCGCGATTCATTGAAACGCGCAGGACTTCTTACACGTGACTCACGTAAAGTTGAACGTAAGAAACCAGGTCTTAAGAAAGCTCGTAAAGCATCACAATTCTCAAAACGTTAATCAATACGATTATATCAACGTTTCAAAGCACCCAAAAGTTTACCTTATGGGTGTTTTTTTCGTCTTTTTTTAAAAAATTCACCTCAAAGTTCACCTTATTTTTACCTTATTGTTTTAGAGACTTTAAAGCAAATTCACCAACGGTCATAGGAACAACGTTAGAAGTATTGACATAAATTTGAGTTGTACCTGTATCGCTGTGTGTTAGTGCTTCAGAAATAGCTTCTAAGCTCATTCCTGCTTGTTTAGCCAGCGTTGCTCCTGTATGTCGCAGTTTATGTGGTGTAGCGTGTGCTAGTTCTTTATGTCGCTTTCTAATACTTTTCATTTTATTGTTCAGATAGTCAGCATGTAAAGGCTTGTTGATGTTTCCTTTTGTGTCGATATATGTAAAAACAAATTGTTCTGGATTACTGATGATGCCGAACTTTGCTAATTCATATCTTTGTTGTTCTTTCCAATTTTTGAGCAATTGGAGTAAGTCACCTGAAACAGAAAAGACAGTTTTCTTGTTGCTTTTTGTTGATTTTACTTCTCCATATCTATCTAATGCTTGGAGTAATTGAATTTGCGATTTATCAAAGTCAATATGTTTCCATTGTAGCGCATAGGATTCAGACTTTCTATCCCCTAAAAAGAATGTGAGATAGAATAGGACATAATCTTTGAGTGAAATCTTTTCGTCCTCTAAATCTTTTTGAAAGGCTAAGAACCAGTCTTGTAGTTGCTCGTGTGTCAGATATAAATCTTCCTCTCTCTTGGACTCATCAAGTTGAATCTTTTTAGTGGCTTTTATTCTTCTTAATATTTTGGCAACTTTATTAGCTTCTATATATTCAAGTTCTTCTGCCCAATCAAAAATAGAAATCACATAGCTACGTAAAGATTTAAAGTTCGCATATTCGTTAGCTTTTGCTGTCATAAGGTTTAAAATAACCTGCTTGTTTTGATTTAGAAACTGTATTGTATAATTTCCAAGAAGTGGCAATATATGTCTTTCGAAACAAGTTTTAGTATTAGAGATAGTTGACTTACTTGGTGGTTTAACAGTAGATGTTGTTTGTCCTGATTTGTAGGAATCCCACCAAATATTATGATAGAAGTCTGAGAAAAGGATTTCTCCTTTACCTAATCCAGTAAATTCATTATCTTCAATTTGATTTAACTTGGTAAGCAAGTCTATTTCTGCTTGTCTTGCCTCCTTTCTTGTTTTGAATCGTTTATCGTAATAGTTGTTGTTGACGATGCCAAGTGGCATTCGTGCATCTATTGGAATGTAGATTTTTAAACGATAAGTACCATTTTGTGTTTTAGTGATAGTCATGATATTCTCCTTGTGTATCGAACCAGAAAATATCATGACTATTATAAAACAAAAATCTTGATATTTCTAGTTATGTAAGTTTAGCCATTGATCGATAGCGTCTTTATGGAATCGAATCGTTTTACCGATTTTGATTTTGGGTAAGCCTTTTACAATCCAAGAATCCAGTGTATTATTTGATATACCTAAATAGTTACAAGCTTGTTGTTTGTTCAAATAGGGACTATCGATACCGCTCTTGTCTAATTGCTCTCTGATTTCTTTCTTTATAAGATTAGAGAGTAAAAGTTGAATTTGATGAATTTGTTCATCTGGTAAGATTACTTGCATAGCTTTTCCTCCGTTATACTTCTATTAAAGTAGAGTCTGATATGATGTCTCTAGTTTTATTAGGAGTATTCGTCAAGGGAGCTTTTGATGAAGTTATTTTGCTTTTATCTGTACTATACCTTCGTGAATCTAAATACTTGGCAAAAAAGTAAGTTTTATCTACGATAAGTCTTAATAAGGTCGGATTTTCTTCTCTCGCATACCTAACCAGATGATTAAATTCAGTGAAATTATTCTTGTCTATCACGTCAATAATAGTTGATAGAAAATCATCGTTGTTATGGTTTATGAGGAATTTATCCAATTCAAATCCGCATCCAATTTCTATATCTTTGATATCGTACGGACTTTTCTCAGGATTCTCCGCATGGACAAAGTAGTCATACATCCCTTTTGGAGACATAATAGGTTCTACATGAGCAGGTCCCTTTAATTTATCCTTGATGAGTTCAGATACTTGAGAATAACTTTTGAGTGAATCGAAGAAAAAGGCGCCATGCTTATGAGCTTTTTTAAGTTCCCCTGTTCTTCTATTAACGTCTTTATCGTGCCAAGGGGATAAGATAAAGGGAATATGAAGGTCTTCAAGGATTTCTAAATAGTTTTCTGGGGCGCTCTCTCTGTAGAAAAGAAAAGCCCACTTGTTGGAACGTTGTTCTTTTGACATATACAACATACCTCGCTTTCAAATTGTATTTCTATCTATAAGGAGATTTAGAAGGGTTCTTTCGGAAGGTGGAAGACGCTTTTTTGATATTTCTGTGATTATTGATTATTGGACTAACGGGGTCGTAGTAACCCGTTAGTCCATATACCAAGCAGACGGGCGCTAGGTGGCGCTTACTTCGTGCGCCATAGCGCCCGTCCTATTATTTACGTCTTGTTCCGATAAAGTAGAAGTCCATGCCCTTTCTTTCAGGTCTTGAAAAATAATAGTCAGGATTGCGACTAGAAATTTCTTCACTGATGATTGTTTCCAAATCTTTTAGAATTCTAATGGCTTGTTGCGATTTGGGGACAGGAATAATCAATGTTGTGCTTTCCTCTCGTATATCTACAAGCACTTTCTGAATCGCTTTATTGAACTGTTTGTTGATAGGGTTGTATCTCTTTGTGTTTCCTTGCTCGCTTGTGCTTACAGTTTCTGAGTACTCTCTTTGAATCAGAAATAGACGAAGAGAAAAGGTCTGTGTAATGGACTTAAAGAGGTTTGATATTTTATCTTCTCTGTGGCGTATCTTAATTTCATAGCCAACTAATCCAAGTAATAAGAGAAGGGACAATAAAGAAATAGATGAGCTGATAAAGTGAAGCAAGCGCAGGAAATCAAACAGAGATGTGAAATAGATACTGTTTTCCAAGGGATTCATTCCAAGCCTCAATAAGATTGAAATAAACATAGATAGGATTCCCATTATAAAAAAGGTAGTTGCTGGATGAATGGTTTTTTGAAAATTCGTTTTTCTCATAGTCTATAAAATTCCTTTCTTGGTGTAATAGGTGGGACAGAGGAGGGGGAAAACTTGATAAGGATGTTCGTTATCAATAATCTGTATAAGTCCTGTTCCTTTGCCTATCGGAATAACGATGCCCTCAGGGTCGAGGTCGGGAAACAAAAACTGTGTGGTCTTTTTATTAATGTTTCCAATCTGTATCAGAACATTCAATTGTTCCCGAACGGATACGGGGATAGTTGTATGGTCAAAGCGTTGACTGACTAGAAGTAAATGAACACGTGTAGCTCGTCCCAGTAGTGCGATTTGAGACAATAAAGAGAAGAAAGAATCTTTGATGGTTCTGTTGACTCCTTCTGACAAGGCTAGTACTTCATCAATAACAATGGTTAGATGTTTAAATTCATGACGTGGATTTTCAAACAAGATGGCTTGCCTTTTATGAATGATGGTCATACACTTGCTCAGGTTTTCATTAATTTCTGAAACAAAATCAGATTTAGAGCGGTTTTCATGGGGGTGAATAACGGGAGTTTGGTGTTCTCTTGCCCAGCGTGATGGTGTATCAAACTTAGGGTCAATAATAATTAGGTCAGAAATGTTTTTCAGGACACTAAGTAGATAAGTCAAAGCGTAACTTTTCCCACTACCGGAATTACCAGCAATAGCCAAAGAAGTTACCTTATCATAGTTAATGGCTAGATTTTTCATGATAGGAATATTATTACCCTTTAGAGACGAGGTAAATATCTCAAGGTCTGGAATGACCAAGCGCTCCGAAACTCCTTTTTTCCATGGAAAGAATAAGCCACGCTGAACATGAATATCCTCTGACTTTAAGGCGATAAAGTAAGCAGAGTTTTGTTTCAATAGCGTATATTGAGGATAGAGGGAGGCGTTTGCGATTAGAAAAATCTTCTGATACAAGTCATCATCAATGATAAAGCCACATGGTAGACGAGGGACAAAGATAAAGCCGTCTTCTCGGACAAGAATGTTAAAAGAGTTGGTGTAGGATGTTTCACCCTGTAATACAGAGCCCAAACCCATATTTAGGCTCTGTAACAGGTATTGTTCCAACTCTCTTTGTGTGAGAGTTGAAACCATTAGTTCACCTCTTTCAATCCGTCAGCTTTGAAGTAGACATTGTAGTTAACTTCGCATGCCATTAGACCTTCAAATGAAACCAGAGATAGGTAGTCTGGCAGTTCAGGTGCTTCTGTAAATTTCACTTGAAAAGGCGGAAGTCCTTTTTGTCCGAACCAAGGCTTATAAGCGACAATTTCCCCTGTTGGTTTGTTGTTTTCGTACTTTTGTTGGGGTTCGAGTTCGTCACTCAGTAAGTAGATAGGAGCGTTGAGGTCAACGTATTGTTGAGCGATATGGTTTGAGTAACCGCCTTTTCGGTGTTGTGGTTTGATTTTCATATGGATATACCTTTCTATATGAAGCTTAAAAACTAAGAAGAGACAAGCTCGGTTTGAGGTCATGAGCTGGACTTTTAAAACTACCTCCTAATTAATGGACAAAATTAAGGGTAGTTGAACCATTTTTGAGCAAAAAAGGCCTAATTTTTTTGTTCAATTATTCTGTGAGTCTTTCTTTTATATAAGACATTATTTTCGGTATCTTACGTTGGATTTTACGATAGTCCTCATTTAATCTTCTACCCATTTCTCTGAAAGAAAGTTTCTTGTAGTTTATATAGGTTTCCCCCCTATACGTATATTCATATTCTTCAAATGAATGGCAAAGTAAGATAATGTCTCTGTCAAGTTCATCTAATTCAGATAGAACCTTTTTTAATCTTGGCAATTGAGCTAAGGTAAATTCTTCATCTTCTGTCTGAATGAGAAAGTCAAGAGGATTAGGGGAATCATCTATAAACAAGTCAAGTGGAGTTGTTTCGTTATTTGTTCTTCCATTGTTTATTTTGGAGTTTAGACTTATTTCTTTACGACGACATTGGCGAGCATAACTATTTTCATGTCTATCACTCTCATTTAGCCATTCAAGCCAGAAAGATTGCTCTTCTGGAGTTAGAGATTTAACGAGTTTTTCATTTAATTTCTTTTTAGAAATTTCTTCATATATATTATTCATGTTGGTTCCTTTCTGTCCTTAGGACGGAAAGAAACTTCAATGAGCCATACTGAATACCGATAGATGTGAAAAGGGCACACCAAATAAACGGATAAACAGATATATGCAGAACTCGACCGTTATCGTCTGAGTTTTCATATTCGTTTCAATCCGTCCATTTGATGGCCATCAATTAGGACTAATATTATTATTCTGAAGAAAACGCTTGTGAAATTTGATATAATAGAATCAAATATACATTTGCCTTATCTTCAAACTTTATTATGAAGTAGATGGAGTTACTTGTAAATGTAGATAAAGTAGATAAAGTTATCAAATAAAGTAAGAGGAGTTAAAAAATGTCATCTAACGTTCCACGCCTAACAGGAGGGATACTCTTTGGGCTTATTCTTGAAGCTAGAAATACTAGAAGAAGAGTACGTAGTACAAGAGTACGTGGTGTTGTAACTGATAAAAGTGATGGTTTAAATGAAGATGATATGATGTTATCGTTCATCGAGAACTTTACAGGGGAATCCCTTTTAAAAGTTAAAGGGACATCATTTAAAAAGAATGTGTCTGAATATAAAAAATGTGTGATATCTGCTACATCATATTTGATCTTTGACGACCAAACTTTTATTGATTCTTTTGAAACCTCAGTTAAGCAAAATAAAAAAGACACACTTGAGAGTATGTCTGCTTTTATAAGTAATAAGTTTTCAGAGCAAAAATTGGAATGGTTTGCTTCTGCTATTATAGAAACAATCTGTAATGATGAAACAATTGATATTTCGGAACGATTTAAGATTTCTGTTAATAATACTGTATCTAAGTCAGAATTATTAAGTATTACAACAGTAGAAATTGAGCCATTCTTGTTAGATGTGATGAGATATATATTTGTAAATAAAATTGATAATACACTCGGTAAAGAAACATTTGAGGAATGGTATTCTCAAAATGGAGAAAATACGCCATGGAAATTCAGAAACTCAGAACTGGGAAAGTCTTTGCCTAATTTAGAAATAACTCGTTATAACCCAAGTGTGGAAGAGTTGAATGAACAAACTGCTGGAATAGTGGAACAAGAGCATGTTGAAGAATCAGATACTGAGAACGAAGAAGAGAAAAAATTTAATACTGAAGGTGAAGAATCTATGAAACAACAAGTATTGAATAATCCAAAAATCATAACTCAGTATGCTAACAAAATTTATAACATAGAACATGTAGAAAATTTAAATTAAGGAGAATACATTGACAAACTCACTAAAAAGGCAGGATAATTTGCCCTCAGAATTTCCCCAACAACCACTACAACAAAATGCGGACAGAATTTATAATATTGAGCAAGCAAACAGTGTAAATCATATCGTTAATGTTACACCTATACGGCAGATACTCTCTTCCAATGAATATTATAACCTATTTATAATTTACAATGAGAAGTATGAAGAGAACTCGTTTAGTTTAAACAATGATAGGGTTTTTCAATACACAAATTCAGCAATTAGTCAAAAGTTCAATCAATTCACTTTAGAAGATATTGATGAAATAATGAGTTTGCCAGCTTTATTCCTTCCAGAATATAGTGAGGCGAACCAAGAGATAAAAACTGGATTTTTTGGAAAATTAGTAGATATAGATAAAAGAGCTGGATATATAAAATTTGATTTTCAGAAAGAATGTGAAATTGATTTAAATCTGATCGAACTTCATCAATCAGAATTAAAAATAGAAGATTGGGAATTAAGTAGGACTCACTGGGCAATTAAAAGAGCCAATTTAAAGAACATTTTAAAAGGCTTTGGTAATGGCAACGAAACAGAGTAAAGAAGTAAAAATTCAACGTGAAGTTGAAGAGTGGCAACGTCTTACGGCATGGAGTTTGTGACACAAAATGAAAGTGTCAATCCAAAGATTGACAAAGCCTTATCAAAAGCTAGAACGAACTTATAAGATGTCAATAATGCGGTAGGACGTTATGAAGAGGTCGTCAATCTCGTCAAATTTGGTAAAGACGAAATGAAATTAGATGGATTATTTATTGAGGTAATAGCGATACCTGCATTTAACATCATAGAAGCGTGTGTGTGGCGGAATAAGTGAAAACTATAGTCTGGTAGTCCTAAAGCAGATAGACGCTTTTTAAGAGTTGCTCTTTCATTTCTATCGCACATATAATTCCCGTATATGGTTGGGAATATGAGTGAAGATTTTCTGTTTCGTTCGCTTTTTTGTCTAATCTATCGATTTTAAAAATTTATAATAAAGAATTACTGAAATCAAAATCTTTTTGTCCCAGTCTCTTATGTTGTTCAATAGAGTTGCTATTGCATCAATTATATCTGTTTTTGTGGTTCTGGTATTTGTTCAAGTTGAGTGATAATATAGCGAATTGAATTTCGAGAGTTTTTACTCAGTTAATTTTATTTTTAGCCCATGTTAAAAATAAAATTAACGTGTGTTAAAAATAAAATTAACATTGGTTAATTTTTCTTGACTTAAAATTTAAAAATGATATACTATGTTTATGGAGAGATAACAATTTATAAAATGTACTACTCTATTCTACTAGATAATGCTTGAATAAAACTTTTTATAACAACGGCTAGCAAAGTTATAGTTTTATATCTATTAGAAAATAAATATGTAAGGAAATTTATATGAAAAAAAGAACAGTATTATCATTAACTACAGCTGCGGTTATATTAGCAGCATATGTCCCTAATGAACCAATTCTAGCAAATACACCTAGTTCGGAAGTGATCAAAGAAACTAAAGTTGGAAGTATTATTAAACAAAATAATATCAAATATAAGGTTCTAACTGTAGAAGGCAACATAGGAACTGTTCAAGTGGGTAATGGAGTGACTCCTGTACAGTTTGAAGCTGGTCAAGATGGAAAATCATTCACGATTCCTACAAAAATCACAGTAGGTGATAAAGTATTTACCGTTACTGAAGTAGCTAGTGAAGCTTTTAGTTATTATCCAGATGAAACAGGTAGAATTATCTACTATCCTAGCTCTATTACTATTCCATCAAGCATAAAAAAAATACAAAAAAACGGCTTCCATGGAAGTAAAGCTAAAACTATTATTTTTGAGAATGGCAGTCAGCTGGAGAAAATTGAAGATAAAGCTTTTAATTTTTCTGAATTAGAAGAGATTGAATTGCCTGCATCTCTAGAATATATTGGGACAAGTGCATTTTCTTTTAGTCAAAAATTGAAAAAGCTAACCTTTTCCTCAAGTTCAAAATTAGAATTAATATCACATGAGGCTTTTGCTAATTTATCAAATTTAGAGAAACTAACATTACCAAAATCGGTTAAAACATTAGGAAGTAATCTATTTAAAAATACTACTAGCTTAAAACATGTTGATGTTGAAGAAGGAAATGAATCGTTTGCCTCAATTGATGGTGTTTTGTTTTCAAAAGATAAAACCAAATTAATTTGTTATCCAAGTAAAAAAAATGACGAAAGTTATAAAACACCTAAGGAGACAAAAGAACTTACATCATATTCGTTTGATAAAAATTCTTATTTGAAAAGACTCGAATTGAACGATGGTTTAGAAAAAATCGGTACTTTTGCATTTGAAGATGCGATTAAACTTGAAGAAATTAGCTTACCAAATAGTTTAGAAACTATTGAACGTTTAGCATTTTATCGTAATTTAGAATTAAAAGAACTTATATTACCAGATAATGTTAAAAATTTTGGTAAACATGTCATGAACGGTTTACCAAAATTAAAAAGATTAACAATTGGTAATAATATCAACTCATTGCCGTCCTTCTTCCTAAGTGGCAGCTTAGATTCATTAAAGGAAATTCATATTAAGAATAAAAGTACAGAGTTTTCTGTGAAAAAAGATACATTTGCAATTCCTGAAACTGTTAAGTTCTATGTAACATCAGAACATATAAAAGATGTTCTTAAATCAAATTTATCTACTAGTAATGATATCATCGTTGAAAAAGTAGATAATATAAAACAAGAAACTAACGTAGATAAACCTAAAGAAGGAACAGGTAAAACTGAAACTGACGTAACTAAACCTAAAGAAGGAACAGGTAAAACTGAAACTGACGTAACTAAACCTAAAGAAGGAACAGGTAAAACTGAAACTGACGTAGCTAAACCTAAAGAAGGGACAGATAAAACTGAAACTGACGTAGCTAAACCTAAAGAAGGGACAGGTAAAACTGAAACTGACGTAGCTAAACCTAAAGAAGGAACAGATAAAACTGAAACTGACGTAGCTAAACCTAAAGAAGGGACAGGTAAAACTGAAACTGATGTAGCTAAACCTAAAGAAGGAACAGGTAAAACTGAAACTGATGTAGCTAAACCTAAAAAGAATTCTAATCAGGGAGTAGTTGGTTGGGTTAAAGACAAAGGCTTATGGTATTATTTAAACGAATCAGGTTCAAT